>NZ_JBDVAA010000216.1:0-53074 GCF_039943695.1 Cellulophaga sp.
TATATTTCTCAGCATAGGTTTAAAGAAGCTTTAGAAATGGCACTAGCAGCCCAAAAAATGGGAAGTGGAGTAGCGCAAACACATAGCCTTTTGTTTGATGTTTATATGGAACTAGGTGAATATAAAAAGGCAGAAGAAAATTTATTATCATTAAAAGATAAAAACAGCTTTGGTTATTTAATTAGAATAGCAAAATGGAAAGACTATAAAGGAGATTTAGATGCTACTATAGTTTATATGGAAAAAGCGAAACAGTTGGCAGAAATGTCTAACAATACTAATTTAAAAGTATGGTCTTATACAAATATAGCAGACTATTATGGGCACGCCGGAAGAATTAAAGACTCTTACAAGTATTATTTAAAATCTTTAGAATTAGAACCTCACAATGCATATGCTAAAAAAGGAATTGCTTGGATTGCTTTTTCTTATGAACGTAACCCAACAGAGGCATTACGTATTTTAAATGCAATTACTAAAAATTATAACACTCCAGATTATTACTTGTTAAAAGCTGAAATAGCAGAATATCAAGAAAACAAAATAGAGAAGCTTAAAAATATGGATAGATACATAAAAGCAGTCAAAAACCCTGCTTACGGAGCTATGTATAATGCTTATAATGTTAACTTTTATTTAGACTATACAGATTTGTATAGTAAAGCTTTAGAAATTGCAAAAGAAGAGATTAGTAACAGAAAAACACCAGAATCCTATATGTTATTGGCACATAGTTTTTACAAAAAAGGAGATGTATCTAATGCCGTAAACATTATTAAAGAGCATATAGAAGGTAAAACGTTTGAACCGCATATTTTATACAATGTAGCAGAAATATACAAAGCAGCAGGTGATACAGAAAAGGTAAAGGAGCTAAAGACAGAATTAACAGGTGCCATTTATGAATTAGGGCCAAATATGGAGAAGAAAATAACAAATTTATAGGTAGGTAATAAAATATTTACAAGTACAACTTTTGTAGAGTTTAGTTGTAGGTTGTTGCTTAAAGCACTGAAACGGTTGGGTTTCGGTGCTTTTTAGTGAAGTGTAATTTTAAGATTTTTTTATGTTAATATACTAAAACAATAAAAATGTAGTTTTAATAAAACCACTTAACCTAAAACTCCGTATGTAGTAAAAATAGGAGTAGTACTATTTAAGAACTATTGCTATTAAAACATATTTGTTATGGAATATTATTTTTTTATTATTTGGATAGCCGTAATGGCATTTTATTGTTACAAGTTGTTTTCGGCTCATAAGTCTTTGAAAAAAGTAGAGTATAATAACGCTCATAAATTAAAAGAAAAACAGATTAAAATACACAAGTAGTGTTTTTTAAATTCTGAATTAAAATATGTTTGTTTAACATTTATTGGTTTTGTTAAATATAAAGTCCTGTGTTCGCAGGGCTTTTTTTATTGTTTTAAGTTTTACGCATAAAAAAATCCTCTATTTCTAGAGGATTTTTTTATCTAATATGTGATTTTTTTAAGAACTAGCGGCTACACCTAAAGTGTATAATTGCTCCAGTGTAGGAGACTCGCTACCACCTGCAGGTTCTAAGGTAATACCAAAGGCTTCTGAATTGTTGGCATTTGCTAAAGCAAATATTTTATTTTCATCTCCCTTAAAGTCTTCAAGTAATCCTAAGCTAGTTGGTGTTAAAGGATTAAGTTTTAAAGACCACACTTGGTAAACAAAACCATCTGGTGGCTCTGGTAATCCTTTAGCATCTATAAATACTTTTTGTTCCTTTTTGTTCCAATATGCTTTTGCAAATGACTCTGGAGAAACTGTTTGTCCTCCTAAAGCAACAACATCTATATCTTTATCTCTAATTGTATTTAATAAATCTTGTGTTTCAGTTAAAGAATTATTTGCATTGTCAATTTTAGATTCTAAGTCTACTTTCTCTTTTGAAACTATTTCGATCTTAGACTCTAAATCTTTATTCTGGTTGTACATCCACAACATACCTGCAGATAAAACCACAGCAGCAGCCCAACCAGTATAAGTTGCCCAGCTGGTTTTTTGTTTAGGTAATTGTACAACTTTAGTATCTTCTGTAAAATTAAGTTTACGCTTAATAGAGGTAAACATACCACTATTTATTTTAGGCGAAGCAGATTTACTAAGTGCTAGTATAGACGCTTCTATGGCCTCTATTTCTTTTTTAATTTCCGGGTATTGTTCTGCGTCTTTATGTATTTGCAGGTTTTCCTCTTCAGAGAGTAACCCAGCAACATAAAGTTCTAATTTTCCCGACGCTATGTATTCTTCAATATTCATATACCTAGTCTAATACATTTTTTCTTAGTTGCGATATGCAACTTCTATTTCTTGTCTTAATTGTTCCCAATGGAATATCTAATTCTTCTGAAGCTTCTTTTTGAGTGTAGCCTTTAAAGTATAGCATTTCTATAATTTGTACGCACTTGTCTTTTAGATTTACTAAAAACTTTTTAATTCCAATAGCATCCATTTGACTATCAAGATTATTACCATCTTCAAGTATACTTACGAAGTAATCTGCAGATAGGTTTTGTTTACTGTTTTTGTGGGATTTAGAACGCACTTCGTCTATTGCAGCATTACGAGCTATATTTAAAATCCAAGTAAAAAACCTGCCTTTAGAAGAGTTGTATTTGTCTGAGTTATTCCAAATTTTTACAAATACATCTTGACAAATTTCTTGTGAGATGTCTGTGTTTTTTACAATTGTATTTATAACACCACAGATATTTTCAGCATACATATTATATAGCTTTTCAAAAGCTTTGGGGTCTTTCTTTTGAAATTGTATTACTAGGGTTTCTAATTGCATATATTGTATTTACTGTTGTAAGATAATATAAAAAAGCTACATAAGTGTAGCTTTTTTATAATGTATAAGTTTGTTTAATTTATTCTATGATTCCGGCACAACTTACTCTTGTACCAGCATCTCCACTTGGCTGAGATGTAAAATCGTCTACACCTTCATGAACTATTATTCCTTTTCCTAAAATATTTTTTTTGGGATCTTCACAGTCTAGACACCATTCATTGGTGCTAAATTTAATTTCAGAATTACCGTTTTTATCTGTAATAAAATTACCTATATCTCCTTTATGGTATCCTTCTTTATCACCCCATTTTCCGTGTTTTTCAAAAGTAGGATTCCAGTGTCCGCCTGCCGACTTACCATCTTCAGAAGAGCAATCTGCTTTTTCGTGAATATGTATGGCATGTTCACCTTCTTTTAAACCAGTAAGGTTGGCAACCATTGCTACTTTGTTTTTGCTTTGGGTAAAGGTAATTTTACCAGTAACATTACTGTTACTTTTAGGCTCTAATGTAATTGTTAATGATTTTGATTCCTTATTATCAGGAATTACGGTGGCATTTGTAGTAGTAGTTTCCTCCGCTTTTTTATTTTGATTTTTACAGCTGTATGTAAAACTTATAAAAAGAATTGATAGCGTTACTATTATTTTTTTCATCTTATTATGGTTTTCTATTAGTACAAAATTATTGCACTAAACTAAGAGTAATGCTCTTATATCTTTAACCCATAAAAAGTAAATAGTAACGCTATCAATTAAAAAATTACTTCTTAGCTAAAAGTACTTCGCCTTTTATCTGTACATCGCTCCAAGTTTTACTAACACCATCTGCACCAGTATGTAAAGCCTCACAAGCTTTGTTTATAGATGCAACTGCGTCTAAAGCATTCCAGTTTTCTAAATTCATTACACCTGTAAATGTAAATTTAGTATCAGATAATTTTTCAGTCTCTAATGGAATGTTTGCTGTTTCTCCGTTTAAAGTAACATCTAATGAAGCTTTATCATCTTCAACTTTTAAAACTCCAGAAATTAATTCTGTGTTTTTCATCACTCCAAAAAAGAATTCTATAATTTTTGGGTCTCTTGTACCAGTGCCATCATTTGTAAATAAACTACTTACAGGAATGCTAAACTCTGTACCGTTTAAAGCTTCTAAAGGAGTAGATCCTGTGTTAAATTTTTTAATGTTAACCGTCTTAAATGTCCCGCCAACACCAATTTTATCTGTAGTTTTATATGCTGTAAAACTAGCTTTTGTAGAGTCTGCAACTAAAGAATATTGAGCCTCTGCCTCTGTGTGACTATGATCTGCATTTTTATGATCTTCAGAGTTATGAGAGTTTTCTTTGTTTGCATTTTTACAACTAAAAGCTGCTACAGCTAATAAGCTTACACATACTAATTTTATCTTTTTCATAATACTATAAATTTTAAAGTATAAAGGTAAAAAATCTATTACTCTTATCCTTTTAATTAATTGTAAAGGTTTTTATTTCTTTAAAAGAATTGGTTTCTAAACTGCTAATTTTTGTTTTGTACGGATTCCATTTTTCTGAGAAAAAGGTATTTGTTTTTTCTAAAGCCGTTTCTAACTCTTTTTTAGCAAATTGTATTAGGTTGTTTTCTGTGCTAGTTAAACCTGTTTTTCTGCTACGTACATAACCGTTTGCAGCCCCAATTCTTTGCATAACTGTAATTTCTGGGTTTCTTGTAATTCCTTGTCTTTTATCTACTTTACCTATATAAAGAGCAATTACAGCATCTATATCTTTTATAATAGTTGCAGAAGCTTTAATTTCTTCTTTGTATTTTTCTTTGTCTAGTTTTGATAAATCTGACTTGTACTTTGTGGCAGTATTTTTACTTTCTACAAGTTGTTTAACAGCGTCTGCAGCAGTTTGGGTATAACTTGCTAATGTTTTGCTAGCATTGTATATTTCATCAATATTAGCTTTAGATACATTTAACCTTGGGTCTGACTTTACAGTTAGTATTGTTTCATCTGTGGTTAAGCCGTAGGTTAACTGTACTTTATAAGTACCAGGTTTAACTCTTTGTCCGCTTGGTTCTCTTTTAGATTTACGTATGCTACGTGATGGTCTTTCTGAACCTTTTTCAGACATATTCCAGTAGTAACGGTGTAATCCTGTTTTTTTAGGAGCTTTAATTTTAATAGTACGTATTAATTCTTCACCATTAAAAAACTGAAATTGTAAAGAATCTTTAGAAGCTACACCATCTTTTTTTGTAGGAGTATTTTCTTTTTCTTCCTTTTTGTTTTCATCTTTAGGCTTTTCTACTTTTTCTTTCTTTTTATAGAAGTACGTTAGCATAGCACCACCTTTTTTGTTTTCACCATTAAATAATGCATCTGCACCAAATCTGCTACCTGTAGGTTGTTGGTAAGCTGCTTGGTAGGCAACAGGAGGTGTAAATAAAGCAACATCTTTAGCAAGTACAGTTTTGTCTTTTGCTATAGCGCGTAGTGGTCTAATATCATCTAAAACCCACGCAGCTCTACCAAAAGTACCAATTACAAGGTCGTTTTCTCTAGGGTGTATTATTAAATCTTTTGTAGATACAGTAGGGAAACCTTCTGTCCATTTTTGCCATTTACTACCGGCATCAAAAGATATATACAAACCATCATCTGTACCTAAAAATAATAAGTTTGGTGTTTCTGGATCTTCAATAATAGATAAAGCATAACTTTTAACATCGCTCTCATCAACAATTCTAGTCCACGTTTTACCATAATTAACGGTTTTGTAAACGTAAGGTGCGTAGTTAAACCTACGATAATCGTTAGCAACTAATAAAGCTTCTCCTTTATTTTTGTTAGATGCTTTAATTTGTGGTATCCAGCTACCTTTTGGTAGACCTTTTATATTTTTGGTCACATCTGTCCAGTTGGTACCGCCATTCTGTGTTACGTGTACACGGCCATCATCTGTACCAACCCACAACATATCTTTTTCTACAGGAGAAGGTTCTATTACTAAAATAGTACAGTGGTTTTCTGCTCCGGTAGCATCCATAGTTAATCCGCCACTTTCGCTTTGTTTTTGTTTTTCTGGATCATTAGTGGTTAAATCCGGAGAAATAATTGTCCACGTTAACCCCTTGTCTGTTGTTTTGTGTACAAACTGACTACCAAAATATGCTGTAGCATTGTTAAAAGGATCTTGACCAATAGCAGAGTTCCAGTTAAAACGCAATTTTGTTTCTGCGTCTGGTGGTGTTGGTCTTACAGAGTAATTGTTCCCTGTTTTCCAATCATATCTAGATACATTTCCTTGCTGACTCATTGTATAACCAAATTGCGAATCATCTAAATCTGGTACAACATCAAAACCATCACCAAAAGAAATTTCTTGCCAGTAGCTGTTACGTATACCTTGTGCTTTCCAAACAAAAGCAGGTCCACGCCAAGAGCCATTATCTTGCATACCTCCATAAACGTTGTATGGGAACTCGTTATCTACATTAATATGGTAAAACTGCGCTACAGGTAGGTTACCAATAAAACGCCAAGATTTACCACCGTCTTTGGTAATATTTAGTCCACCATCATTACCGTCCATCATAAACTGTCCGTTTTCTGGGTGTATCCACCAGGCATGATGATCTGGGTGTACGCCATTATCTGCACCATAAGCAGGCATTAATTGGCTAAAGTTTTTACCACCATCTTCAGATACATTTATATAAGTAAAAACAGAATAAACTCTATTTTCGTTTTGTGGATCTACATAAATTTCTGAGTAATAAAAAGGTCTATTTCCTATATCAGATTTATCATTAATTTTTTTCCATTTAAAGCCACCGTCGGTAGATTTGTATAATGCATTTTTTTTAGCTTCAACTAAAGCATAAACAACATTAGGTTTGTTGCGCGCAATTGCAACACCAATACGGCCTAAATTTCCTTTAGGTAAACCATCTTCTTCAGTAATTTTTTTCCAGTTTTCTCCACCATCGTGCGTCATATATAAGCCACTACCAACACCACCAGATTTAAAAAACCAAGGGTCTCTTTTGTGCTCCCACATTGCAGCAATTAGCTTGTTTGGGTTTGTAGGGTCCATTACCAAATCTGCAACACCAGATTTATTATTGGTATATAGTATTTTTTTCCAGGTAACACCACCATCTGTTGTTTTAAAAACACCACGTTCTGGGTGCTCTCCCCAAGGAGAACCAATTGCACCAGCATAAACAATGTTTGGGTTTGTTGGGTCTATTACAATTCTGTGTATATGTCTGGTTTTTTCTAAGCCCATTGGTAACCAGTTTTTACCGCCATCTAAAGACTTGTAAATACCATAACCACCATTTAAACTATTTCTAGGGTTGCCTTCTCCTGTGCCTACCCAAATTACAGAAGGGTTGCTTTGTTGTATGGCAACAGCACCAACAGAAGCTGTAACTTCTTTATCAAAAATAGGGTCCCATTTTATACCTCCAGAGGTAGATTTCCATAATCCACCAGAGGCTGTACCTGCATAAATAATATCAGGATTACTATGTACAGCATCTATAGCAGTTACACGGCCGCTCATACCTCCAGGGCCAATATTTCTGGGTTTTAAGTCTTGTACATAATCCATTTTAAAGTCTTGCGCAGACAAGCACAAAACAGTAAAAAAGAATAAAAGTGAGTGTAGTTTTTTCATTTTTTAGAGTTGTTAGTTGATTTTTAAAAATAAGTAATATTGAGTTAAGTTATTGATTATTAGTGGTCTTTATTTTTTTTATCTTCTTAGGGTTTATCCATAGTATAATACCACTTACACTAATAAATATGAGTCCTAAAGCAAGTATAGTAGAATATAAAAGTTTAAATATTGAAGCATCATTTTTTATAAAATAATCTATAATAGATCCATCGTGTATTTTTTCAATAATAGTATCTGTACGTTGCTTTACAGATACAACTTTGCCAGTGTAGCAGTTAATTTGTAACTCTGTAAAATGCTCATCAAACCTAACTTTAGCTATACCTTTTTTAGGTCTGTAATCTATACGGTCTATTATTGTAGATAATTGTAAAGAATCTATATACGCTATGGCATTTTCTTCTATAGTTTTTAAAGGAACAAGAGTATTGTTTTTTGTAGTTATTTTGTGGGTAGAAGGTTTTAAGTAAAGTTCGCTTTTCCAGGCAAGCAAAGCTCCGGTAACACTTATAATTAATATAAAAGCAACCAAAATTATTGCTACTGTTTTATGTAGATTTCTGTATAAACGAGTGCTTTTTGCGAGTTTGTTAATCTTAATTTTCAATAGGAACTTATTTAAAGTTTCCGAAAATAACGAAAACTGCACCAAAATTTCATAATAATATGTTAACAAAGTAAGCTTACATTTAGCAAACATTTAATACAAATACGTTTTTGAAAATAGAAGGTTTATTGAAAAAGCCGTATTTTTATACTTGTATGAAGAATGATAAAATAAACAGAAAAGGTTTTGTGTTTAAGCAATACAAAGCCCCTTCACAAACTCCGTTTGAAAAGCTTTTTGAGATTTTTAAAGAGCTAATTACACATACATCTGGAGATTTTGATGAAGCTATAGATTGGTTGCGGGAGTTAGATAAAGAATATAAGCTTACTACAGAAGATTATACTATTGATGATTTTATAGAAGATCTAAAGGCTAAAGGCTATATTAGAGAAGAAATAAAACCAGATGGTAACAATGGTACTGCTATTACGGCTAAAACAGAAAGAGCTATTAGACAAGCCGCATTAGACCAAATTTTTGGTAAAATAAAACGTAGCGGTTCTGGTAACCATAAAAGCAAAGGTGTTGGAGCAGGTGATGAGCATACTGGCGATTTTAGAAATTACCAATTTGGAGATGCTTTAGATAAAGTGTCTATGACAGAAAGTCTCCGTAATGCACAAGTAAATAACGGTATTGGTGACTTTAGGTTAACGGAAGATGATTTGGTGGTTGAAGAAACTATGCATAAGTCGCAGATGAGTACTGTACTTATGATAGATATTAGCCATAGTATGATTCTCTATGGTGAAGACCGTATTACTCCTGCTAAAAAAGTTGCAATGGCCTTGGCAGAATTAATTACCACACGTTACCCAAAAGATACGTTAGATATACTTGTTTTTGGTAATGATGCTTGGCCTATTAAAATTGCAGACTTACCGTATTTACAAGTTGGCCCTTACCATACTAATACTGTTGCTGGTTTGCAATTGGCAATGGATTTACTCCGTAGAAAGCGTAATACCAACAAGCAAATTTTTATGATTACAGATGGTAAACCAAGTTGTTTACAAATGCCAGATGGTACGTATTATAAAAATAGTGTTGGTTTAGACGAGAACATTATAAATAAATGCTACGGTATGGCACAACAAGCAAGAAAGCTACACATACCTATAACTACATTTATGATTGCGCAAGACCCATATTTAATGCAATTTGTAAGGGAGTTTACACACGCAAACCAAGGAAAAGCATTTTATACAGGTTTAAAAGGACTTGGAGAAATGATTTTTGAAGATTACGAAACCAATAGAAAAAAACGAATTAAAGGATAAAAGAATTTAGAGAATAGAAATAAGATAAGACAATAAAGTCAGTTTTCTTAAATTTATAAACCTCTTTTCTAAAAAGAAAATATGAAAATAGATACAATAAAAACACTAGGCGATTTAAAAAAAGCTGGTTACCAAAGTAAGTCTATAAAGGATGAGCTAAGAGATAATTTAATAGAAAAAATTAAAAATAAGGAAACCACATTTACAGGCGTTCACGGGTATCAAAATACTGTAATACCAGAATTAGAGCGTGCTGTACTATCTAGACACAACATAAACTTATTAGGTTTACGCGGACAAGCAAAAACACGTTTGGCTAGACTAATGCTTAATTTATTAGATGAATATATACCAGTGGTAAAAGGATCTGAAATTAATGATGATCCTTTACAGCCAATTTCTAGATACGCTGTAGAACTTATTAAAGAAGAAGGAGATAGTACACCTATTACTTGGCTACACAGAAGCGAGCGTTTTGCAGAAAAGTTGGCTACACCAGATGTTACTGTAGCAGATATTATTGGAGATGTAGATCCTATAAAAGCAGCAAACTTAAAGTTGAGTTATGCAGATGATAGAGTAATACATTACGGAATGATACCACGTGCTAACCGTTGTATTTTTGTTATTAATGAGCTGCCAGATTTACAAGCAAGAATTCAGGTTGCATTGTTTAACATATTGCAAGAAGGCGATATACAAATTAGAGGATTTAAATTACGTTTGCCTTTAGATATGCAATTTGTTTTTACAGCAAATCCAGAAGATTATACCAACCGTGGTAGTATTGTTACGCCTTTAAAAGATAGAATAGGGTCACAAATTCTTACCCATTACCCAGAAGATATAGAAACAGCTAAAGTAATAACAGCGCAAGAGGCTAAGTTAGACGAAAGGCAGTCTAATGCTGTAATGGTTCCAGAGCTAGCAAAAGACCTATTAGAACAAATTGTTTTTGAAGCACGTAAAAGCGAATATATAGATGCTAAAAGTGGTGTAAGTGCTAGACTAAGTATTACTGCTTTTGAAAATTTATTAAGTACAGCAGAACTTAGAGCATTAAAAAATGGAGACACTAAAACTATGGTTAGACTTAGTGATTTTATAGGTATTATACCTGCAATTACGGGTAAAGTAGAGTTAGTTTATGAAGGAGAACAGGAAGGTGCAGCAAGCGTAGCTTATAATCTAATAGGTGAGGCTGTACAAACGTTGTTTGTAGATTATTTTCCTAAAATTGAAAAACTTAAAAAACAAGAAGACGATAGTCCTTATGATGATGTGGTTTCTTGGTTTTTTAATAATGAAGCCGGATTTGAACTTCTTGATGATTTAAGTGATAAACAATACAAGAATATGTTAGATGCTGTTTCTCCTTTAGATGATTTGTTAGGAGCACATCAACCAAAATTAAAAAAAGAAGAAAGCTATTTTGTAAAAGAGTTTATACTTTGGGGCTTAGTACAGTTTAAGCAATTAAGTAAATACAGATTTACAGAAGGTATACAGTTTAAAGATCCGTATAGTAATTATATAAGCGGATTGTAAACTACCACGTATTCCTAGATTTTATATTAGCATCGCAGAGTTTTATAATCTCTGCGATTCTTTTTTGCTTTGTTTCCTCTCTTTTGGCTTGGTTTAACCAGTATAGATAATGTTTTTTATAGGATGGAGCAAAACTATTGTAGTTGCTAAAAGCATTGGGGTTTTTATTAAACGCTTCTTGTAAGTTTTTAGGTATAACTCCGTTTTCTACATCATCTAAAGCTGTCCAAGAACCATTTTGCTTACCAATTTTAATACTATCTAATCCACTTTGGTGCATTAAATCAGCAGCAATTAGATTTTTTATATGTGTTTTATTTAATTTACTCCAAACGCTTTTTGCTTTTCGTTTGCAAAAATATTGCCTTCTTTTTCCGTCACCTAAATTTTTAACGGTACTATCTATCCAACCAAAACAAAGTGCAACCTTAACCGCATCTTCCCAAAGCATACTTTCTTTAGCGTGACTTACTTTGTATAGTATTATATAAATTCCAGAACTAGTTTTGTGGTTGTTATGCAACCACTCTCGCCATTCGGTAGTGTTTTTAAAATAGAGTTCTGGTTTTGTTTCCATTTTGGCTTGGTGATATTTTAGTATAAACTTTAATGTATATTTATATCCAAAAATAACTAAAAAGATGCAACGTACTTATACCTTTATTGTTTTAACCTTTATAATTATGATGTCTGTAAATGCGCAAGAACTGTCTAAACAAGATCTACCATATTATCAAATACCAGAAGCACCAGACAGTTTTACAGCTGGCACAGTAGCTGCCAGAACTATAGATGCTTTGGGTTTTAGATATTATTGGGCAACAGAAGGGTTACAGCCAAAAGATTTAGAGTATAAACCAAACAAAGAGGGTAGGAGCACTGGTGAAACCGTAGATCATATTTATGGTTTATCTAAAATGATTTTAAAAACAACCAGTTTAAAGATTGATGAAGATAAAAACCAAAAACTAACCTTTAAGGAAAAAAGAAAAAAAACATTAGAGAACTTTAAAAAAGCTAGTGATATTTTAAAAAATGCGACTGACTTAAAAGAACACGAGTTGGTTTTTAATGAAGAATTTAAGCTTCCGTTTTGGAATGCTATAAACGGACCTATTGCAGATGCAATATGGCACAGCGGACAAATAGTAGTTATGCGCAGATCTTCTGGAAACCCAATGACTAAAGGGGTAAATGTATTAATGGGAACTAAAAAATAATTATACTTAACTTAAAACTAATTCATCAATAAAAAAATGAGAAAATTACAATCTTTTTTGGCAGCAGTAACTGTGTTGCTTGTAATCTCTTGTAAAGAGAAAACAGAAAAAACATCAGAAGAAATAGCAAAAACAGAATTTAAAGTAGATTATGATAAATTTACATTGGATAATGGCTTGCAAGTTATTTTTCATATAGATAGGTCAGATCCTGTTGTGGCAGTAGCATTAACTAGTCACGTTGGTTCTGCTCGTGAAAAAGTAGGCAGAACAGGTTTTGCTCATTTATTTGAGCACTTATTGTTTTTAGAATCTGAAAATCTTGGTAAAGGTGGTTTAGACAAAATGAGTGCGCGTATTGGCGGTTCTGGTGCAAACGGATCTACAAGTAGAGACCGTACCAATTATTTTCAGACAGTGCCTAAAGATGCCTTAGAAAAAATGATTTGGGCAGAGGCAGACAAGCTTGGGTATTTTATAAATACAGTTACAGAACCTGTTTTAGCCAAAGAAAAAGAGGTTGTAAAAAATGAGAAAAGACAAAGAGTAGATAATAATCCTTACGGACACGTAAACTATGTGCAAACAAAGGCATTATATCCAGAAGGTCACCCATATAGCTGGACAGTTATTGGGTCTTTAGAAGATTTGCAAAATGCAACTTTACAAGATGTAAAAGATTTTTACAATAAGTGGTATGTTCCTAATAATGTTACATTAACAATTGCTGGTGATTTTGATAAAAACCAAGCAAAAGAATGGGTTAAAAAGTATTTTGATGAAATTAAAAAAGGTGATGATATACCAGCTTTAGAGAAGCAGCCTGTTACTTTACCAGAAACTAAAAAGTTATACTATGAAGATAACTTTGCACGTTTGCCACAACTATCTATAACGTGGCCATCTGTACCAGAGTTTCATAAAGATGCGTATGCATTAGATGTATTATCATCATACCTAGCATATGGTAAAAAAGCACCTTTATATAAGGTTTTGGTAGAAGATAAAAAGCTAACAGATCGTGTGCGTATGTATAATTACTCATCAGAACTTGCAGGTGAATTAACATTATCTGTTACTGCTTTTGATACTACAGAGCTTACAAGTGTAAATAATGCTGTACAAGAAGCTTTTACTAAGTTTGAAAAAGATGGTATTTCTGATGCAGATATTAACAGAATAAAAGCAGGTCAAGAAACAGATTTTTACAATTCACTTTCTAGTGTTCTGGGTAAAGGATTTCAGTTGGCACAATATGAGATTTTTGCAGGTGATCCTGGCTATGTTAGTGAAGATGTAAAAAACATATTAGCAGTAACTAAAGAAGATGTTATGCGTGTGTACAACACGTATGTAAAAGGAAAGAATTTTGTTGCGGTAAGTTCTGTGCCAAAAGGTCAATCTTCTTTGGTTTTAGAAGGGTCTATAAAAGCTGAGGTTGTAGAAGAGAAAATTGTTGAAGGTAAAGAAAGTACTTTTGATCCTAGTATTGCTGCTACTTACCAAAAAACACCTTCTAGTTTTGACCGTAGTATAGAGCCTCCTTACGGAGATAGCCCAGATGTAAAAGTACCAGACGTTTATAAAAAGGAGCTTTCATCTGGAATTAAGGTATTTGGTATAGAGAATAATGAAGTGCCACTAGTAGAATTTAATTTTATAATTAATGGTGGTATGTTACTAGAAGATAAAAATAAAATAGGTGTTTCTAATTTGTTAGCATCTATGTTAACCAAAGGGACAAAAAATAAAACGCCAGAAGAATTAGAGAATGCTATAGAAACTTTAGGAGCAACAATTGTTGCATCTGCAAGCAACCAGTATATTATAATTTCTGGCAATTGTTTAGCTAAAAACTATACAAAAGTAATGGATTTGGTTAATGAAATTATTTTGGAACCACGTTGGGATGCTAAAGAGTTTAATTTGCTTAAACAAAGTACTATTAGTCAATTGCAAAGAGCGCAAGCTAACCCTAATAGTATTGCTAGAAACGAATTTTATAAAGTACTTTATGGTGCAGACAATATTTTAGCAAATAATAATGCAGGTACAACAACATCTGTAAAGGCAATAACTTTAGATGATTTAAAAGAATACTACAATGCAAATGTATCGCCAACGGTTGCTAATTTTCATATAGTAGGAGATATTACTGCAGCTAACGCTACAGCATCTTTAGAGACTTTAAATACTAAATGGGAACAAAAAAATGTAACTGTACCAACAGTAATTGCAGCTAAAACTCCAGAAAAATCTAAAGTGTATTTTTATAATGTACCAGATGCTAAACAATCTGTTCTTTTATTTGGTGCGCCAGCTGTAGCGGCAACAAACAAAGATTATTACCCAGCACAGGTAATGAACTATAGACTAGGAGGCGGTAGTTTTGCATCACAATTAACACAAGAACTTAGAGAAGGTAAAGGATATACTTATGGGGTAGGCTCTAGCTTTAGTGGTGGTAAAACATCTGGTTTATTTACAGTATCTAGTGGTGTACGTACCAATGTAACTTATGAGGCTTCTCAGTTGGTTAAAGATATTATGAAAAATTATAGTAAAGGCTATAACCAAAACGATTTGGAGGTATCTAAAGGCTATATGGTAAAAAGTAATGCAAGAGCTTTTGAAACTATAGGGTCTAAATTAAATATGCTAGAGAATATTAGTATGTATAATTACCCTGTAGATTATGCTAAGCAAAGAGAGCAGGGAGTAAAAAATATGTCTGTAGAAGATGTTAAAGCATTAGCAGATGAATATGTTAATCCAGATAAAATGATTTACTTAATTGTAGGTGATGCTAAAACGCAGCTTAATAAACTTAATAAGTTAGGGTACGGTGAGCCAGAATTATTAAATCCTGATGTGATATTAAAAGACTAAACACTAGTTTTTAATCATAAAAAATCCGCTTTACACATTGTAGAGCGGATTTTTTTATACTCATTTTATAAGTGCTATATATTTATATTTTTTTAAGATTGATGTAAAAATTAGGATCAAAAACTACAGTAGCGTTTTCAGAAGATACTTTAGTTGTTTTCCAATCAGCAGAAGGAAAAACCCATTGTTCTTTATCGTTAATTTTTACTTTTATAGGCATATCAAAACCACTTACAATATTTGTATATCTGTACTTTAGTTTATTGTCTTCAATTTTATATTCTAAGTTAGGAATACGTACGTCTCTTAAATACTGATTAAATATAGTTGTTAAATCTATTCCAGATTGATGACTTAAGTAATCTTCAATTTCATCTGTGGTTACAACAGAATGGTAAAAGTCTTTATTTAACCCTCTTAAAATACGTCTCCATTTTTCATCATTATCAACCAACTGCCTAATACTATGTATCATATTAGCACCCTTGTAATACATATCTCCAGAGCCTTCATCATTTACATTGTAATTACCAATAATAGGAATGTCGTTTGCAATGCTTCTACGAGTACCAATAACGTACTCGTTAGCAGCTTGGGTTCCGTAATAGTAATCTAAAAATAGACTTTCAGAATAAGCCGTAAAACTCTCATGTATCCACATATCTGCAATGTCTTTGTTGGTAATGTTATTTGCAAACCACTCGTGACCAGATTCGTGAATAATTAAAAAGTCAAACTTTAAACCCCAACCAGAACCAGACAAATCTCTGCCCAAATAACCTTGCATATATTTGTTACCATACGTAACTGAACTTTGGTGTTCCATACCTAAATAAGGAGCTTCAACCAGTTTGTAACCATCTTCATAAAAAGGATAAGGTCCAAACCAATGCTCAAAAGCCTTCATCATTTTTGGAGCATCTTTAAAATGTACTTTTGCTTTTTCTAAGTTATCGCGTAGCACATAATAATTCATATCTAAAGGACCTTTTTCACCTTTATAAACTTCAGAAAATTGTACATAGTCACCAATATTAACATTAACACCATAGTTATTAATTGGGTTTTTAACTACCCAATGAGATGTTACAGTATTAGCGTGTTCTTCAATTTTTTCTAGTCTTCCGTTAGAAATGTTAGATAGTCCTTTAGGATTAGTAACACTAATGCGCATACTATCTACTTCATCATACATATGGTCTTTATTTGGCCACCAAACACTGGCACCTAAACCTTGGCAAGATGTAGCTACAAATGGCTTGCCGTTTTTATCTTTAGACCAAGAAAAACCACCATCCCAAGGTGCATTTACAGCTTCTTTTGGGTTACCCTCATAATACACCACAATTTGGTTAACGGCACCAATTTGTTGTTTTTGCTTTAGTTTTATAAAATGCGCATTTGTTGCTGAGGTGAATTTTAGCTTTTTCCCTTTTTGTGTTACTTTGGTTATTTTTAAAGGTGGTTGTAGATCTACCTGAAGCACTTGATTTTCATCTAAAACAGTATACATAATGGTGTTTTTACCAGAAATATACTTTGTAGCAGGGTCTACTGTTACGTCTAAATGGTAGTAATTTAAATCCCACCAAGCGCGTTCTGGAGTAATTGTGCCACGTAAAGTATCTGTTTTTGTAAATGTTTTTTGTGCATATACACCAAAAGATAGGAGTAGGGTAGCACAAATTAATAAAGCTTTTTTCATATGAGTAGTTTGTTAGTAGTACAAATATATTTATCTGTAAATGTAATAAAAAGAAAAAGCCATTAAAGAGTTTCCTAATTAATGGCTTGTTTAACTTGTATTTTTAAGGTTTAATTTTGATTTACACTTAGTAGATTAATATCAAAAATTAAAACAGATCCTCCTGGTATGCGGCTTACATCATTACTGCCATACCCTAATCTAGATGGTATTAGTAACACACCATTACCACCTTCTTTAAAGTAGGTAATACCTTCTGTCCAGCCAGCAATTACTTGTTGTAGGTTAAAAGAAATTCCGTTAGCATCACTTTCATCAAAAGTGTTGCCGTCTGTAAAATATCCTTTATAAGCTACAGTAACATCAGAGCTTGCTGTTGGTCTTATTCCGTTACCTTCATCATTTATTACATAATATAAACCGCTATCACTCTTTAGAGCAGTAAGGTTGTTTTTTTCTATGTAAGTTTTAATTTCTGCTTCGTTTTGTGCAGTGTAATCTACAGGTTCTTTAATTGTAACATCGTCATTTTTACAAGATATAAATAGTGTAAAAACAAGTATCAGTATTCCGTATTTCATTTATAGTTTTTTTTAAGCTTAGCAAATATAAGTGTTTAGCTTTAGCTTTAATTTTAAAAATAAGTTAATGTTAACTACCTCATAATTTTATTAGGAAAAACTACAACACTCTCAAAACCATCTTTTCCAACGGCTGCAACACCAAAAAATGAATTATCAATTACAATACCGTTTAAAGTTTGCTCTGTAACATTACCTACATATTTACTGTTGTCCCAAGTAGGCGAAGTAGTATCTCTCCAATATATTTTATAACCTATAGCACCTTCTACCGGCGACCACTCAAGTTTGGCAGAAGCCTCTACAATACCTCCAATTTTAACTGTTGTAGGAGAAGGAGGTGCCCAAGCTAAATTAGCCATTGTTATAGCATTTACAGCAGTTAGTTTTTTTGCGTATCCAAAATTAACGTGTTCTACAACATCGCCATAAGCAATGCCATTTTCCGTTCTAATATCTTGGTGTTGTTGAGTGTAGTTTTCATGCGCTTCCATTATTCTTATGCCAGGAAAACCAAGATCGTTAAAAGGTCTGTGATGTCCACCTCTGCCAAATCTATCTAACCTATAAATCATCATCGGATTCATTTCTGGCATATATGTTTTTACATTTTTGTGAATGTAGCGTGCTAATTGGCGAGATATACCGTCTACCTCACCACCATAAAAACGTCTTGCTTTACGTTGCCTTTCTGTTTCGTTTGCAGGTACAGGTTCAGAAAAAATTCTAAAATCCCTATTACTTATTACGCCATCAACACCTTTAATATTCCCAATCATATCATTATTTAGAATACCAATAATATCCCATTCTTTTTCTTTGGCATATTTAGCTAAACCAGCACCACCAAATAAGCCTTGTTCTTCACCAGATAAACCTACATAAATTATACTATTTTCAAATTTATATTTTGATAAGACACGTGCAGCTTCCATTGTGCCAGCCATACCGCTAGCATTATCATTTGCGCCGGGAGCATCTGTAGTAAAATCCATAGTGTCACTAGCTCTAGAGTCTATATCGCCACTCATAATTATATATCTGTTAGGGTATTTTGTGCCTTTTTGTATAGCAACAACATTTACAACCCACGCATCATGCGGTACTCTACCGTTTCCTTTTTTTGTAACAAAATCTTTCTGATAAAATACATTTAAGCAGTTGTTACATTCGGTAGACATTTTGTCAAATTCAGATTTTATCCATCTTCTTGCAGCTCCAATTCCTCTTGTATTAGATACAGTGTCACTAAAGGTGTTACGTGTGCCAAAGTTAGCTAGTGTAGTAATATCATTTTTAATGCGCTCTTCTGAAACCGCATTTATAATATCGTAAATTTTAGAGTTTGTTTGTGCATATGCAAACGTTACACCAATAATAAACAAGAGCGAGAATAATTTTTTGAGTGTCATTTTTTAGTTTTTATGTGAGTTAGTTGTATTTCTTTTTAAGTAAAGCAAATAAACCAATAAGTGGTCCAATGCCTAAAAATAAGAAAATAAAAGAAGCATTAATGCTTGTTGCTAAAGCTGCTAAAAGCTGAATACTTAAAATGCTAATAGCAAACCCTATAGAGTTTACAAGTGTAAGTCCAGTTCCTTTTAATTCTGTTGGTGCGGCTTGTGCAACTAGACTAGAGAATTGTGGAGAATCTGCTGTTACTGCCATTCCCCAAATACACCAACTAATAATAAAAAATAGCGCAGGTAGTTTAAAAAATAGAGGAGATAAAAAGCAGCAGAGTCCAGAAATAAATAAAGCAATTACAGCTACTTTATAGCTACCGTGCTTTTTAGAAAAAGAGCCGCCAACAGCACAGGATACTGCACCTAAAGCAATAACCATAAAGGTAAAAATAGGAACAGAATAGTTGGTGTTTTGTATGTTGTTTATTGTTTTTATAGCTAATGGTGTAAATGCCCAAAATGCATAGAGTTCCCACATATGACCAAAGTAACCTATTGCAGCTTTTGTAAAAATGGGATTTTTAAACAATTGTACGCCTGCTTTTAGTTTAAGTTTAGAACTTTGTTTTCTGTAAGGTCCGTTAGGAACAAAAATAACAACTACTAAGCCTCCTAGTAAAGCTAAAATTGATGTTGCTTGTAATATTGTTTGGTAATTACTGCCCCAATTTAAGCCACTAATTAAAAAAGGAAAAGCTGTTCCTAGAACTAAAGCACCAACTAAATAGCCTAACGCTTTACCAAGTCCGTCTTTGTAATAATCAGAGGCAATTTTCATACCTACAGGATATATTCCGGCTAAAAAAAAACCGGTTCCGAACCTAGCACCTAAAATGTGCCATTTGGTAATAGTATCTGCAAGTAAACTAAAATTGCATAATGCAGCAAACAAAGCACAAATTGCAAAAACCTTAGATGGTGAAAACCGGTCTGCAATCATTAATAAAGCAAACACCAAAGTACCTAATATAAAACCTAATTGTACAGAGGATAAAACATAACCTATTATACTGTTTCCTAGTCCGGTTTTTAAAGCTAAATCGTCTACAATAGCATTACCAGCAAACCATAAAGATGTACACGCAAATTGCGATACTATTAATAATGGTAAAATATAGGATTTCCTTGTTAAGCTATTCATATAGGTTTTTGGTTGGTCGTACAAAAGTACTAAACCTAAATCCTAAAATATTAATCTATAAAACGTTTTAATAGTTTGCGCACATCTGTAGTACCATCTACATAATATTTTGCTTGTGTTTTTTGGTGACCTACTTTTACGGTAATAGCACTTTCTGGTAATTCTTGAAACATAAATTCATCTGTCCAGTCATCACCAATAGCAAAAACAAAATCATACGTATCATCATTATAAACACGCATAGCAGCACGACCTTTGTTTACGTTACTACTTTTAATTTCCATTACTTTATTACCATTTAGTACGCTTAAATCATCATTAGCAATTAAACTGGTTAGTACTGTGTTTAATTCTGTTGCTCTTTTGTTTCCAAAATCTGGATCTGTTTTTCTATAATGCCAAGCTAAAGAATAATTTTTTTCTTCAATAAAACTACCAGGTGTACGGTCTACAAATGATTCTAAAACAGGATGAATTTTTTGCATCCATTCTTTCTTTACATTTTCTAGCATTCTAAATTCTTCTCCGTTTTGAGAAATCCAAACACCGTGTTCTACAATCATATTATATTTTTTATGTAAAAACCACTTGGTAAAAGTTTCTTTATCTCTACCGCTAATTAAGTACATATCTGTATTTGGTTGTGCAGCAATATTATCTAATAAAGTGTAAAGCTCTTCGTCTGGACTAGCCTTTTGAGGATCGTTTTTAAAGGCAGCTAAAGTACCATCATAATCTATAAATAATAACTTCTTTTTAGCTAGTTTGTAGTTTTTTTCTACAGTACTTAAAAGCTCTTTTCCTAATTTTTTAGATACATAAGAAATGCTATTTTCTTTTTGTTCTTTTAAAGAATTTACAAAGTCGTTAGCCCATTTTTCTACATTATAACGCTCTAGTCTTTTTTGCAAAATATCATTACGTTCTTGTTGCTCTTCTACAGGCATATTAATTGCTTGCTGCAGCGCTTCTACGGTTTGCTCAAAGTTATTAGGGTTAATTAGTAAGGACTCGTTCATTTCATTAGCAGAGCCAGCCATTTCACTTAAAATTAATACCCCTGTTTTGTCTGTTCTAGTAGCAATATATTCTTTAGCAACAAGGTTCATACCATCACGAATAGGGGTAAGCCAAGCAATATCACAAGAGGTATATAAATCTATTAAGTTCTCAAAAGGCATAGACCTGTAGAAATACCATATTGGAGTCCAGTTCACTGTAGAAAATTCTCCGTTAATTCTACCAACCAATTCATCAACTTCTTTTTTCAGTAGTTGGTATTGTGGCACGTTAGATCTAGATGGTACGGCTAAGATTATTAGTCTAACTTTTTCTTTATACTCTGGATGCTTGTTTAAAAAATACTCAAAAGCGTTTAATCTTTTTGCAATTCCTTTAGTGTAATCTAACCTATCTATAGATAAAATTAGTTTAGCGTCTTTAGTAGATGCTTTGTGAGCGTTTAATCGTTGTTGAAAATCTGACTGGTTTTCTGTAGCGTTTAATGAGTTTGCTTTACCA
Source organism: Cellulophaga sp. (assembly GCF_039943695.1). Taxonomy (NCBI): domain Bacteria; kingdom Pseudomonadati; phylum Bacteroidota; class Flavobacteriia; order Flavobacteriales; family Flavobacteriaceae; genus Cellulophaga; species Cellulophaga sp. The sequence goes on from NZ_JBDVAA010000216.1 coordinate 21,472, forward strand.
GCTTCACTAAACTTTTTATAATCTATTCCCATAGGAAAAGAATCTACTTTTACAATTCTGTTTTCTATATGTACTTCATTAAAGCTAACGTCTAAACCAAGTAAACGTCTAACAGAACTTAAAAAATGTCTTTCGTAATCATAGGTATGAAAACCAATAAGGTCTGACCCCATTAAGCCTCGTAAAATTTCTTCACGCCAAGGTAGCGTTCTAAAAATTTCGTAAGACGGAAAAGGAATGTGCAAAAAGAAACCAATAGAAATATCTGGTTTTTTCTCTTTAACCATTTGTGGTACTAACATTAATTGGTAGTCGTGTACCCATATAATATCATCATCGTCTGCTTTAGCTATAATTGCGTCAGCAAATTTTTGATTTACAGCTTTATATATCTCCCAATTATCAAGTTCAAATTCAGAATACTCTAAAAAATAATGAAATAAAGGCCAAATAGTTCTATTACTAAATCCAAAATAAAATCCGTCTACCTCTTCTGCATTTAATTTAACTTTAGCACAACCGTGATCTTTTAAGGTAGCATCAATATTACTTTCTAAACCTTCTGGTATATTTTCATCTGTTAAACCACTCCATCCTATCCATAAATCATTACTTCCAGAGTGTACAGATTTCATACCAGTTGCCAATCCGCCAACACTAGGTGTTGTTTTTATTTCATTATTATGAATTTCTAATTGTACTGGTAGTCTATTTGAGATAATGATAGTTTTACTCATAAATCGGTATTTTTTGCTAGAATTTAATTGATTTTTGTATAAATTTCGATAAAATTGGTAATAAAACCTACTAATTAGAAATGTTTAACCCTAATTTATTATATGGATAATTTAGACTATGGAATTATAGGAAATTGTAGAAGCGCAGCCCTTATCTCTAAGAATGGTGCAATTGAATGGAGCTGTTTGCCTGCATTTGATTCTTCCTCAGTTTTTGCTAAAATTTTAGATGAAAATAAAGGGGGTAGTTTTGAAATCCTAACAAGTAGCGATTATAAAATTACTCAGAATTATATAACACAAACTGCAATATTAGTTACTACATATACTAATGGTGATCATATTTTTGAAGTACGTGATTTTATGCCAAGATATAAGACTGAAGACGGCTCTTATAATTCGCCACCAGAAATTATACGCTATTTAAGGTACGTGTCTGGTAAGCCAACTTTTAAGGTATTGTATAATCCTAAGTTAGAGTATGCAGCAGGTGAAACAAAAACATATATAAAAAAAGATTTTGTAACCAGTTTAACCCACGGAGAAAAGTTTGATACCGTTTTTTTATACACTTCTTTTAATAAAGAACGCGTAGTTAGTGGTAATGAAATAGAGCTTACCCAAGATGGTTATTTTTTATTTGGGTACAATGAAAAGATTTTTTCGCCATCAGTAAAAAAAGTTTATTTAGAACAACAACGCACCAAAGTTTATTGGTTAAACTGGAGTGGAAAAATTCCTAAGTATCATTTATACAATAAAGAAATAAACAGGAGTTCTATAACCTTAAAGCTATTAACTTACGATAAAACTGGAGCTGTTTTGGCCGCTGCAACCACATCTTTACCAGAAACTATTGGAGAAGTAAGAAACTGGGATTATCGTTTTTGTTGGATTAGAGATGCTTCTATGGTTATAAAAGTAATGTCTGAGCTTGGACACAAAAACGTAGCCAAAAGATACTTGCAATTTATAATAAATCTTATACCAGATAAGGATGAAAAATTGCAAATTATGTACGGTATTAATGGCGAAAAAGAACTTACAGAAGAGACACTAGAGCATTTAGACGGTTATAAAGGCTCTAAACCTGTACGCGTTGGTAATGCTGCATACAAGCAAAAGCAGAACGATATTTATGGCATTCTTATGGATGTTATTTATGAGCAACTAGTAAAGTTTTCTACAGACTTAGAAAATGGAGAAGATCTCTGGGGAATAACAAAAGGTATTGTTTGGATAGTAGATAAACACTGGAAAGAGGCAGATAAGGGAATTTGGGAATTTAGAGCAGAAGATCGTCACTTTACCTTTTCTAAAGTTTTATGTTGGGTTGCAATAGATAGAGCTATTAAAGTTGCTAGAATTTTTAATAAGTCGCACAAAATTGAAAAATGGACTAGGTTAGAGCAGGCAATTAAAAAAGACATTCTAGATAATGCTTGGAATGATGAAGTTAATGCGTTTACCCAGTCTTACGGTTCTACTTATTTAGACGCATCTGTTTTGTTAATGGAATCCTACGGTTTTATACACGCAAAACATCCTAAATTTGTAGCAACGGTAAAAGCTATAGAGAACAACTTATGCAACGATGGTTTGTTGTATAGATATAAAAATGAAGATGATTTTGGGTTGCCATCGTCATCGTTTACAATTTGTACTTTTTGGTTTATAAATAGCTTATTTAAAATAGGCGAAGAAGAAAAAGCACGTATGTATTTTGATAGGTTACTAGGCTATAGTAACCATTTAGGATTGTTTAGTGAAGATGTAGATTTTAAAACAAAAAGACTCTTAGGTAACTTTCCGCAGGCATACTCTCATTTAGCATTAATAGAATGTGCACTTAATTTTTCTGCTAAGGAGAATGATGAAAAAGTACTAGAATCTATGAGAGAATAATTTTGTAGTTTTTTTGAATAAAAGCAAAACCCTTATCTATACAAAAGATAAGGGTTTTGTTTTAGTTAATTTCTTCTAAAACACATTCTAGTAATTGCTTTAAATGTACCTTGGTTGTAAAAGGATTCATAATAGTAACACGTAAATAATGTATACCTCTTAGTTTTGTTTGTACAATGTAAAATTCTCTTTTTTCTAATATAGATTGACGAATTTTTTCATTTAAAGTATTTGTTTCTTTTTCTGATAAGTTTTGGTTAACATACCTAAAGCATACAATGTTTGATGCAGGTTGTACTGCAATTTCAAAATTTGGATCAGCAACAACCATTTCTGCAAACTGATGACCTAAGTCATAAAGTGTGGTAACATATTCATCAAAAATCTCATCTCCATAAGTTTTTAAAATTGTATACCAATGTATGCTTGCCATTGTTTTAGTGCACTCAAACGTGCGTTTTGCAATATTATACCAGTCTTCCTCTTTAGACTCTTCTAATAAATAATCTGCTTTTTGACTAAAAGTAGCGTGTGATGTACTGCCATCCTTAAATAGTAGAGCAGTGGTTAGTGCTGGCATCATCATCATTTTATGACCATCAATAACAATAGAATCAGCTTTTTCTATACCCCTTACAGTGTGTTTGTAGGTTTTAGAAAATATAGCTGCACCACCGTGAGCACCGTCAACATGAAACCATATGTTTTTTTCTTGGCTAAAGTTTGCAATGGCATCTAAATTATCATAAATACCAGTAGATGTAGAGGGTGCACTACCTACAATAGCAAATACTTTTATACCATTGTCTTTTGCTTTTTGATAATATTCCTCAAGCAAATTCAGATTCATATTAAAATTTTCGGTAGAAGGTATTTTTATAATTCCAGCATCGCCTAACCCCATAATTCTAGCTGCCCTGTCTACACAATAATGCGCTTCTTCACTAACCATAATTCCTAATGAGTTGGTGCTACCCTGTGCCCATACATTTGTAGATGCTTTTGCTTTGCGTGCTGTAAGTAATGCGGTTAAATTAGCCAGCGTACCACCAGATGTTAATATGCCATTTGCTGCTTGTGTATAGCCTGCTTTTTTGCATAAATAATCTGTAACTATACGTTCTATAGCAGAGGCAGCAACACCCATTTCATATACAGCCATACCATTGTTTAAAGAAGCGCTTACAAGTGCGCTTAATGCTGTTATTGGTAGGGTAGGGGTTACTTGGTGACCAATGTATTTTGGATTATGTACGTGTATAGAGTGACTAATTATTGTGCTAAATAAGTTTTTTTCATCACCATTTTTTAAATAATCTTTCCAGAAAAGATGTTCATCCTTTGGCTGATTCCAATGTATGGTTTTGTTGTTCTTATTTTCTAAAGTGTTTTCAAAATGGTCTGCTAGTTCATTTATTAACTCGTGTCCCCTTTTTCTAAAGTTTTCTGGACTGTATGCTTCAACTAATTTTTTCAATCTTATGCATTTAAAATACTAGTTGTAAAATTAGGTCTTTTAAAAACAAAAAACCATCAGTAAAACTGATGGTTTTGTTAAATCTCTGCTTTATAAGCTTCAATTTGAATTAGTCAATCATTGTATACAAACTAAATCTATGTAGGTTGTATCTTTGTAAATGTACGGTTTTATCTGTTAAAAACAATATTTGTTTTCAGCTTTTACTTTTTCAGCAATTTCATTACGTAAGTCTACAATGTCTGGGTAGTTTTGGTACTTAGTAAAACGTTTAAGTCCCATTAACATCATACGTTGCTCATCACCTTCAGCAAAAGAAATAATGCTTTCTTTACCTTTTTTCTCAATAATATCTACAGCGTTGTATAAATATAATTTAGACATTGCTATTTGTGTTTTCTGAGAATCTTCACCAAAACGTTTGGCATTTTTCTCAGTTCTAAGAATAGCAGATTCTGCCATATAAATTTCAATTAAAATGTCAGCAGCAGCAATTAATAACTGTTGGTGTTCTTCTAATTGCGGTCCAAATTTTTGAACAGCACCACCAGCAACCATTAAAAAAGTTTTCTTTAACTTCTTAATCATTACTTTTTCTTCTGAAAACAACTCAGAAAAATCTGGAGTTTCAAAAGATGGTATACCCATTAGTTCACTTTGTACTTCACTAGCAGGGCCTAATAAATCTACGTGACCTTTCATTGCTTTTTTAACCAACATACCTACAGAAAGCATACGGTTAATTTCGTTTGTACCTTCGTATATACGAGCAATACGAGCATCTCTCCAAGCAGCTTCCATAGGTGTCTCTTCAGAAAAGCCCATACCTCCAAAAATTTGAATACCTTCATCTGCACAACTCTGTACATCTTCTGATACTGCAACTTTTAATATAGAACACTCAATAGCATATTCTTCTACACCTTTAAGTTCTGCCTCTTGGTGTGTGTTACCAGCAGCTTCACGCATAGCAATACGGTCTTCTATATTTTTAGAAGCTCTGTATGTTGCAGACTCACCAACGTAAGCGTTAGTTGCCATTTCTGCTAATTTTATTTTAATAGCTCCAAAGTCTGAAATAGGAGTTTTAAATTGCTTACGTTCGTTAGCATATTGTACACCTGTTGTTACAATTCTACGTTGAGAATCTAAACAAGCAGCAGCTAATTTAATACGACCAACGTTTAATGCGTTCATTGCAATTTTAAATCCTTCTCCACGACCGGCAAGCATATTTTCTGCAGGAACAACAGTATCGTTAAAGAAAACTTGTCTTGTAGATGAAGCTCTAATACCTAATTTATGCTCTTCTTCACCTAATGTAATTCCGTTTGCATTTTCTGGATCATACTCAACAATAAAACCAGTAATGTTTTTATCATCTTCAATACGAGCAAAAACAATCATCAAGCTACAGAAACCTGCATTTGATATCCACATTTTTTGTCCGTTAATTTTGTACGATTTTCCATCCTCAGAAAGTGCAGCAGTAGTTTTACCTGAGTTAGCATCAGACCCTGCACCTGGCTCTGTTAAACAGTAAGCGCCAAACCACTCGCCAGTAGCTAATTTAGGAACGTATTTTTGTTTTTGTTCCTCTGTACCATAAAGAGTAATTGGCATAGTACCTATACCTGTATGTGCACCAAAAGCAGTACTAAAAGAACCTGTACCACTAGAGATATAATCACACGTTAATACTGTAGATACAAAGCCCATTCCTAAACCATTGTACGCTTCTGGTACGGCAACACCTAAAAAGCCTAATTCCCCAGCTTTACGCATAACTTCTTCTGTTAATGCATAATCTTTAGCTTCAAACCTTGCTTTGTGCGCTATAATTTCACGTTCGTTGAATTCAGCTACCGCTTCTTTCATCATTGTTTGTTCTTCTGAAAAATCTTCAGGAGTAAAAACGTCTTCGCAATTTGTTTCTTTTACTAAGAATTGACCTCCACGTAGGATATCTTTTTCTGTATCTGCCATTTGTTTTTTTATTAGATTTTAAGATTTCTAGAACCAAGAATCAAGACAGCTTAAGTCTGGATTTGAAACTTGAAATCATTTTTGTATTTGTTTATTTTCTTCTGAAATTTAATTTATTTGAATTTCTTAATTAAGAAATTCAAATATTCCGCAAGCTCCTTGTCCTGTACCTACGCACATTGTAACGGCTCCATATTTACCTTTCATATCACGCTTACGCATTTCATCAAATAACTGAACAGAAAGTTTTGCTCCTGTACAACCTAATGGATGACCCAATGCAATTGCACCACCGTTTACATTTATAATATCTGGATTAAGATCTAATTCTCTAATTACAGCTAAAGATTGAGAAGCAAATGCCTCGTTTAACTCAATTAAACCTAAATCTTCTTGTTTTAAACCTGCTTGCTTTAATGCTTTTGGAATGGCTTTAACTGGGCCAATACCCATAATACGAGGTTCTACACCTGCAGCAGCATAGTTAACTAAACGTGCAATTGGCTCTAAGTTTAACTCCTTAACCATATCCTCGCTCATTACCATTACAAAAGCAGCACCATCACTCATTTGAGACGAGTTACCTGCAGTAACACTACCACCAGCAGCAAATACTGCACGTAATTTAGCTAAAGCTTCTTTACTTGTTCCTTTACGTGGACCTTCATCTTTAGTTACGGTATATTTCTTTGTGGCTTTTTTACCATTAGCATCAACATAAGTTTGTTCTACATCTATTGGTACTATTTGATCCTGAAAACGATCTTCTGCTTGTGCTTTTAACGCCTTCATGTGAGAGTTAAATGCAAATTCATCTTGATCTTCACGAGAAACTTTAAACTGCTTTGCAACCGCTTCTGCAGTGTTACCCATTCCCCAATAATAATCTTCATGACCAGCTTTAACTATGTCATAATTTAATTCTGGTTTAAAACCTGTCATTGGTACACTACTCATACTTTCTGCACCACCAGCAATAATACAATCTGCCATACCGGCTTGTATTTTTGCTGTAGCCATACCAATTGTTTCTATTCCGGAAGAACAAAAACGGTTTACAGTTACCCCAGGAACATCTACAATATCTAATCCCATTAAAGAGATTAAACGTGCCATATTTAAACCTTGTGCACCTTCTGGCATTGCGTTACCCACAATAACATCATCAATGCGCTTTGGATCTAAACTAGGTAGCTCAGTCATCATATGTTTAATGGTTTCTGCAGCTAATTCATCTGTTCTTTTAAAACGGAACACGCCTTTTGGTGCTTTACCAACTGCGGTTCTGTATGCTTTTACTATATATGCTGTTTTCATTTTTTTTCTTTAAGATTAATAGAATCAAGAGTCAAGACAAATTTTCTTGAATCTCCAAGTCTTACTTCTTGTTTCTAGTTTCTAAGAGGTTTCCCTTTAGTTAACATATGCTGAATTCTTTCTAAAGTTTTACGTTCTGTACATAAACTTAGGAAAGCTTCTCGCTCTAAATCCAATAAATATTGCTCACTTACCAATGTTGGTTCAGATAAATCTCCACCAGCCATTACATAAGCTAATTTATTTGCAATTTTATGATCGTGCTCACTAATGTAGTTACTATCTTCCATAGAATCTGTACCTACTAGGAACATACCTAAAGCTTGTTTACCTAGTACTTTTACATCTGTTCTGCGTACTGGTTGTGTATAGCCCATATCTGCCATTAGTTTAGCGTGCTGCTTTGCAACTGCTATTTGGCGTGCTTTGTTAACAACAACTATATCTTTTCCTTTTTGTAAAAGGTTAGAGTCAAAGGCTTCATAAGCAGAAGTAGATACTTTTGCCATACCAATAGTTAAGAAGTGCTCTTGTAGTACATTTAACTGTACATCTCCTTTGCTAAAAAGATCAGAAGCTCTTAAAGCCATTTCTTTAGAACCACCACCACCTGGTATAACACCTACACCAAACTCTACTAATCCCATATAAGTTTCTGCTGCAGCAACTACTTTATCTGCGTGTAATGATAGTTCACAGCCACCACCTAATGCCATTCCGTGAGGAGCAGAAATAGTTGGTATAGATGAGTAACGCATACGCATCATTGTATCTTGGAAGTATTTAATAGCCATATTTAGCTCATCATACTCTTGTTCGGCAGCCATCATAAATATCATACCTATGTTAGCACCTACAGAAAAGTTTGCCGCTTGGTTACCTACTACTAATCCAGCAAAGTCTTTTTCAGCAAGGTCAATAGCTTTGTTTAATCCTGCTAAAACATCACCACCAATAGTGTTCATTTTAGATTGGAACTCAACATTAAGTATACCATCACCTAAATCTTCAACAACAACGCCAGAGTTTTTAAATACTTCTGATGTTTTTCTAATATTGTCTAAAATTATAAATGAATCCTGACCTGGAATTTTTGCTTGTTGTTTAGAAGGAATATCATAAAAGAATGAAGCACCATCTTTAACTGTGTAAAAAGATGTATTACCAGAAGCAACCATTTCATTTACCCAAGCAGCAGGCTCTAAACCTTCGGCTTTCATTAATTCAATACCTTTTTCTACTCCAATTGCATCCCAAATCTGAAAAGGACCGTGTTCCCATCCAAAACCAGCTTTCATTGCATCATCAATCTTATATAGCTCATCTGTGATTTCTGGAATACGATTAGATACGTAAGCAAATAAGGCAGTAAAGCTTTTTCTGTAAAACTCACCCGCTTTATCTTTTCCTTTTACTAATATTTTAAATCTGTCTACTACTTTATCTACTGTTTTGGTAAGTTCTAAAGTTGCAAATTTTGCTTTTTTAGCAGATCTGTATTCTAATGTGTTTAAGTCAAGAGATAAAATTTCTTTTTTACCTTCTGCTGAAACTGTTTTTTTATAAAAACCTTGTCCCGTTTTACTTCCTAACCATTTGTTCTCCATCATTGTATTAATGAAGTCTGGTAGTTTAAAAAGCTCTAAACGTTCGTCTTTAGGACAGTTTTCTCTAATACCGTTTGCTACGTGTACTAAAGTATCTAAACCAACAACATCTACTGTACGGAAAGTTGCAGACTTAGGACGACCAATTACTGGTCCGGATAATTTATCTACCTCTTCTATAGTTAAGTCTAAATCTTTAACTGCGTGAAATAAACTTTGAATACTAAAAATACCAATACGGTTACCTATAAAAGCAGGTGTATCTTTAGCTACTACAGATGTTTTACCTAAAAATTTCTCTCCGTAACCGTTTAAAAATTCTAATACCGCAGCATCAGTTTTTGGTCCCGGAATAATTTCAAATAAGTTTAAGTAACGTGCAGGATTAAAAAAGTGAGTTCCGCAGAAGTTTTTCTGAAAATCTTCAGAACGACCTTCACTCATAAAGTGTATAGGAATACCAGAAGTGTTAGAAGTAATTAACGTACCTGGAGTTCTGTATTTTTCTAATTTTTCAAAAACTTGTTGTTTAATATCTAACCTTTCAACAACAACTTCCATAATCCAGTCTACATCTGCAACTTTAGAAATATCATCTTCTAAGTTACCTGTTGTAATTCTGTTTGCAAATTTTTGACTGTAAATAGGAGAGGGTTTAGATTTTAAAGAAGCTTTTAGAGCATCGTTTACCAATCTATTCCTAACTACCTTATCTTCTAGTGTTAAGCCTTTTGCTTTTTCTTTGTCGTTTAGTTCTCTAGGAACAATGTCTAACAATAGCACTTCTACACCAATATTTGCAAAGTGACAGGCAATGCCACTACCCATAATACCAGAGCCAATTATGGCTATTTTTTTAATGTGTTTGTTCATTTCTATTTAGACCTATTTATTAGTTATATTATTTAAAAATCTCTTTTTTAGCTATAAGCGAGTTGATTGTTTCTGTAACCTCAAAAAAATTGTTTAGCTTTTCTTCTGATATATTAGCTTTAACAGTACTGTTAAACTGAAAGACAGTGTCTTTAGATAACGTTCTTTTTTGTAATCCAATATCTGTTAAGTGAATAATTACACCTCTGCCATCATTGGGGTTGGGTTTACGAACTATAAACTCTTTTGCTTCTAAACTTTTAAGTATTCTAGATAAGCTGGTGGCTTCCATCCCCATTTTGGGTCCTAATGCAGTAGATGCAGTACCTGTTTTTGGGTCTATGCTTAATAAAGTAAAAGCCATTGCCATTGTGTTATTATGGTTTTTTGCTTCTTCATTATACATCTTAGCTACCGCTAGCCAAGTTTCTCGTAAAGCATAATCTATGGTAATCTCTTTCATTTGTAATTTGAATAGGTTACCAAATATAGTGAAAATTTATTATGCATGCATAATAAATTTAAGAAAAAATGTGTCCTTAATATATACTTAACATTAAAATTAAGTAGAGTGGGTAGAAGTGTAGTTAATTAGCTGCTAAGGTTTTAGAGTCTTAGCAGCTAAAAAAAATTAATATCCGTAAATATCATTGTAAAGAGCCTTGTATTTCTCTTTTATTATTTTTCTACGTAATTTTAAAGTAGGAGTAACTTGTCCGCCTTCTATACTCCAAACATCTGGAGTAAGTCTAAATTGTTTAATTTTTTCCCATTTAGCAAAGTTTTCATTGGCAGCGTCTACCTCTTCCTGAAAACGAGCTATTACCTTTTCATTAGTAACCAAGTCCTCATTACTTGTAATGGTAATATTGTAACGTTTAGCCCATTCTTTAACAAAATCAAAATCTGGCTGAATAAAAGCTGCAGGCATTTTTTCGCCTTCACCAATTACCATTACTTGATCTATAAACCTAGATTGTTTACATCTGTTTTCTAATAACTGTGGAGCTACATATTTACCACCAGATGTTTTAAACATTTCTTTTTTACGGTCTGTAATTTTTAAGAAACCATCTGAATCTATTTCTCCTATGTCTCCTGTATGAAAATAACCGTCTATAATTACTTCTGCAGTTTTAGCATCATCCTTGTAATAGCCCATCATTACTTGTGGACCTTTAATGCATATTTCTCCGTCTTCAGCTATTTTAACTTCTGTGCGGTCTAATGGTTTACCCACGGTACCAATTCTAAATCCGCCATTACGCATATCGTTTACAGATATTACTGGCGATGTTTCAGTTAGTCCGTATCCTTCCATAACACCAAATCCAGCAGCGTTAAATACACGTGCAAGTCTTGGTTGTAAGGCAGCACTACCAGAAGCCATAACACCAACTTCGCCACCAAGGGCAGCTTTCCACTTGCTAAAAACTAATTTCCTAGCCAAGCCTAATTTTTTCTCGTACCACCAGCCATTTTGTTGGTATGGTTCATATTGTAAACCTATTTCTACAGCCCAAAAGAATACTTTTTTTTGAAAACCAGTTAAAGTAGTTCCTTTGGCAATAATTTTATCGTATACTTTTTCTAATAATCTTGGTACAGCCGTCATTACTTGCGGGTGCACTTCTTGTGCATACTCACTAATTTGATCTATTGGAGCATAGTGTATAGCTGCACCACAGTACTGATATAAGTAAATAAGCATGCGCTCATATACGTGGCACAATGGTAAAAAGCTTAAGGCTTTTGATGTTCCTAATGCTATTGGTATTCTTTTAAAACTTTCTAACGCGTTGCTTACTAGGTTATCGTGTGATAACATAACACCTTTAGGTCTTCCGGTTGTACCAGAAGTGTATATAAGTGTTGCCAAATCTGTTGGCTTAACAGAGTCTTTTAATTTTTCTACTTCATCTTGGTTAGATTTGTCTTTACCTAGATCTAAAATTTCAGACCAGTTTTTACAATTATCTAATTCATCAAAAGAGTAAACTTCTATTAAAGACGGTACTTGGTCTTTTATTTGATTTACTTTGTCAAAAACATCTTTACAAGAAATAAAGCAATATTTTGCTTCAGAATGATTTAATACATATGCATAATCTTCTTCTGAAATAGTAGGGTATACAGGTACATTTTGCGCACCCAATTGAAGAATACCAATATCCATAATATTCCACTCCATTCTATTGGTAGAAGATATCACGGCAATTTTATCGTTTTTAGAAACACCTAATCTTAATAGGGCTCTACTCATTGTATTTGCTTTGTCTAAGTACTCTTGGGTAGACATATATTCCCACTTGTCATTGTGCTTAGTTGCTAATGACTTTTGTAGGTTGTACTCTTTTAATTGATAATAAGGAAAGTCAAATAATCTAGTTACTTCTTGCATAAGAATTGATTGTATCAGTGTTGCAAATTAAGAAAAGGAATGCTTATTTTAAAATTAGATTCGTAAAAAAATAGCATAATTTCTATTATTTTCTTAGTTAGTATTATTAATCAGCTATAATATAACAAGTTAAGTTTTTGTTAAAATTTAAAAAAATATGAACATTTGTTTTGTTTTTATACTTGTAGAGCAGTTAAACGGTTTAATATTTTAATAATCTATACCCTAAATTAAACTATTTACTCGTATTGGAAGTATAATAAATTGTTATATTTTTATTTAAAAATGAGTCTATTTGCCTCTTTTATTGCGAATTAACCGTTTGTCTACACTAAACAGCATTTTATCGCACTAAATAAGCCTTTAATCTTGTGCTACTACTAAAATAAGAAGTAAAGAGGCATTTTTGCTGTAATTAATTAACGCCCCAAATCATTAATTATGACTAAAATTTTACCTTTAAAAACCTACTTGTTGCTACTTAGTGTAGTATTCTGTGCTTTAAGTACAACTGCACAGTCAGAGCCTTTTGAGTGCGATTATAATGCGTACCTCTTTCAAACAAATGATATTTATGCTCTAGATCTAGCATCTGGAAGTTCATACTTGGTAGCAGCCGATGTTGTAACAGGAAACATTAATGCTGCAGCATACAACTCTGCAGATGGTTACATTTGGGGGTATTTGTCTTCTCCGCAAATTTCTATTGTGCAAATAGGTAAAGACTTTACGCCTACAGTGCACACTATTCCTGAATTACCAAATAATGGAAATAAGTATGTTGGAGACATTAACTTAGATGGAATTTATTATTTAAGGGCAGGAGGTTCTACATATTACGCAATAGATTTAAATCCTGAATCTAATAATTACTTAGGGTACATTGGATCTTATACTTTGGATACTAGTATTAGTATTCATGATTGGGCTTTTAATTCTGTAGACGGTAAATTATATGCGGTTAGTAAAGGTACAAATAGGTTATATAGAATTACAGCAGAAACAGGTGCCGTAGAAGATTTGGGTGAAGTACCAATCTTATCGGGTTTTAATTACACCTATGGAGCTGTTTATTTTGATGTAGATGGTAATCTTTATATATCTGCAAACCAAACAGGATCTGTTTACAAAATTAATGAGGTGCAAAACATAAGTTCTAACCTTATGATATCTAATATTTTTGCCTTTGGACCAGCAAGTTCTTCTAATGACGGAGCACGTTGTCCTACAGCTCCAGTACCACAAGAAGATTGTATTAATGGTATAGATGATGACGGAGACGGACTTGTAGATTGTGATGATCCTTCTTGTTCAGGAATTAGTTTATGTCCTGCAATTACAACAACATCTGGAGGTAATGATGGAGGTTTAGAGAGTAATGATAGACTTGCAAACCTTATTACAAACAGAAATTACAATAGAGCAAAGAACAATTATATTTTTGATAAAACTACAGCCAAGCAGGTTATAAAAGATAAAGGATACAAATTAAGCGGAAAATATTCTAGTGATAATATACCGTTATCTGCTCTTGTACCATTAAATGTTTTAGGAGAAACTAGTACAATAGAATCTTCTCCTGCAGATTTGTTAGCATTAACTAATGCAAGTGATATTTTTTCTGTAGATTATTTAAAAGGAGAGCAAACCATTGGTGCTCTAATGGTTATAAAAACAGATAATACTGTTTATGAACACAGTAAATTTATATGCGATCGTTTTTTAGGAGCAGAATTACTTTCTGTATCTAATTTAAATATAAGAGATAATAATTTTATAAAATCTATAATTAAACAAGCAGATGGTAGCAAGGAGTTTGCTTTGTCTTTTTCTGCAAGAGTTAATCCAAATAATAGTTTTACAGTAGAGTCTCACTGGAATATTGATGCATATGAAAAAGATAATATGTTTTACAATTTTCAAATATGGTCTAATTCTGTAGATGATTTGGTTGTTATGGCAGAAGAAATTTTATCTCTGCTTGAAGCCAATGCTACAATAGAAGGTTATAAGGGTTCTACACCACCACCTGTATTTGTAAGATCTGCAAAATATACAAATGGTACTGTAGAAATGACAGTTGTAAACACAAACGTATCTAAAAAAATGACTTTGGAGGGTGGTTTAAAAAGAACAGAAACTAGTGAAACTGATATGGTTACATTACAGGCTTCTTTAGATAGGTATATAGACACAGTAGTTGTAGAAACTGGTGCTTTGTTTGATTTAGGTTTTAGGCTTAAAAATGAAAAAGGAGATACTCCTGATGATTTATTTGTTGCAGATGCACCTTGGGGAGTAGATAGTTCTACAGCTACTACAGATGTAACAATCTATGAAGTGGAACAAAACAGTTCGCCTTATTTAGGAGATGGGTATAGAATAGAGCGTAATGTACATTTAAAAGGAATAACACAAGAGTATATTGGTACTTACAGAGCGTTTAATCCAAGGTTTTTAGCAGTAGATTTATCAGAATATAAGCAGTTGTCTTTTACAGCTTCTGGTACTGGTACATTAGAAGTAAAACTATTAAAAGCATCAGGAGAGCCTTATGTAGCAACAGTAGAATTAACTAATGAGGAACAACGTTTTGTACTAGAAGACAATGACTTTAAAAATGAATTTGGTGGCGATACAGATTTTAATTCATTAAAAGTATTGTTATTTAACTTAAAGTCTGGTGATGGCTCTTTACAGGAAAAAGAATTGCAATTATCTGATATTGATTTTAATAACACAGAAGAGCGTAATGCTTATTTAGAAAAAAATAGGACTAAATCTGTATTATTGCCTAACCCAGTACAGGATAATACAACACTATACTTTTTTGAAGAGTTACCAAGTACTTACACACTAGAAATTTATACTGTATCAGGAACATTAATGCCTGCGTACACTATAGTTGGCAGTGCAAAACAAGGACAAAATAGCATAGATGTTAACGTGTCTAGTTTGGCAACAGGAATTTACCTGTACAAGTTAATTAGCTCTAACAATGCTATTTGGAGTGGTAAAATGATAAAAAAATAAATACAACCATTAATGTAAACACTAACCATTACATAAACACAACCATTCAAAAAAAGAGCAGGATTTTTATAATCCTGCCTTTTTTGTTTTTCTATGCTGGTATTCTACTTTTTATAAATTTAAATTGCCCATTGTGGTTAGACTCATGCTCACATACGTGAAACCATTTACAGTAGTTATTTGTTGGACCCCAAGGAAATTTTTCGTCAACTTTTAATAACCATTTATCATCTCTATTAGCAAATTCTTTTAGTGTATTTTGCCTTACTTCGTCTAAAGCATCTAAATAATAACTTAATTCATTACCTTTTATTTTTTTACGAGCTTTATCTCCCAATCCAGAAGCAATACTCCATCTTTTAGTATCCTCTTTAGGCCAATCTCCCCAAGCTTTGTCATTAAAAGTATGTATTTGGTAAAAGCGTTCTGTTGCAGCTAAATGCATGAGCATTGCTCCAATAGAGTTAGCATTGTCATCTACTAAATAATCTAAATCAGAAATACTCATATTACGCACTGGAGCAAGTATAACCATTCGCATCCATGTCATCATAGAAACCAAGGTTCCTATTTGCGGACTGTAACCTTCTTTAGGACCAATAATATTTATATCTGTATCTTGTGTGTAGATAGTAGTTGTGGGTTTGCCTAGCGGAAAAGCTAATAAACTACTTGTTCCCATTGTAAGCAAAGATGCATTTTTAATAAAAGATCTTCTACTGCTGTTTTGTTCTTTTTTTTCCATTTTTTTTTAGATTGATGATTTATGAGGTAAGTTACAAAAATCACCTTAACAGAAATACATCTTTTTTTTGCTCTTATTTCTTACAGTTTAATTGATTTTAAAGTTGTTATATTCCTTATTTTTGCAACTTGTAAATTTGTTAGTATGATTAAGAAGCGTGCAAAACAGCTTACTTTTATTCTTATAATTCTATGTCATCTAGGTTTTTTGACAGCTATTTTGTTTGAAAAACAGAACAATTATTTAATTACGGGCTTTTTAATTATAGCTTTAATTTTATTATTTGTTACCTATAAAAAAACACCTCTAAGTGCTAAAAATCACACGTTAGAGCATATTTTAACTATTTCATTTGTGTTTTTTGGGGCAATAATCACATACTTATTACATACTTCTTTTGGTTTTACAGCTGTTTTGGCAGCATCTGTTGTAGGTTTAGTTATTAGTTTTTTGCCCAATTTAATTAAAAATAATACGCTTGTTAATACAATACCTACCGCTGTGTATTGCGGTGCTTTTGTGGGTATGACAAATGCTAGCATAGCACCAGATTATGTGTTTATCTCCTTGGCTAGTTTGTTTACAGGAGTATTATTGGTGGGGTCTAAAGACAGTTTTAACGGAGTGGGAGGCAAGCTTGGTACGCTAGCTTTTGGAGGTGTAGTATTGGCCTTTTTTATAACCTTTTTACTATCATAATGAGAACAGAACACTTTGTATTGCTACTTGTTGGAAGTTTATCTGCTATTGTAACTTTTTTATTGCAGTTTAAGTATAAACAAAGCGCTGTTAGAGCATCTGCATTAGTGGGATTTTTGTCTGGCGGATTTGTATTTATATTTCCTAATTTGTTGCCAACTTATTTTTCTCATCATTTACCTTTGGTTTGTTTTGGAGCATCGTTTATAGGTATGGTGTCTTCTAGTGTTACAAAGAGTTATTGGGTAATAAGTATTTCTGGAGTAATTTTCACTGTACTTTATTTAAATACAAGTACTTACTTTACAGGTTTTGGAGGCGGATTAGGTTCTGCAGCGTGTATTGCTCTTTTGGTAACTTTAGCCATACCCATTGTTGTTAATAAAGGAAATATAACCAATGGTTTTTTACAGTTAAAAAGACTTATAAGTAAGCAAAATTTTAAGAAGTAAGCTCTTATTTTAGCGTAATATTTTTAAGTTCTAATTTAAAATCCTCTGCTTTTTTATTACCTATTAAAAAGGCAATCTCATGTATACTATCACCATTAAAGTTAGGAATGTTAACCTCATTTCCTCTAAACATTGCATACATACTACTTAATTTAATATCTATAGTCTGCCATTCTCCATTAGTAGTAAAAGGAGCAATAAACCAATGTTTAGTTTCTGTGTTTTCTTTTATTCTAAATTGATATGCCTTGCCATCACCTTTTAATGTAATACAAATAGTGGTGTAATTTTTACAATGTAACGTTGTTTTATGTTTAACCATAGCAAAGCCACCATTATTATCTAGTGATACGTGACCATTAAAAACGCCAATATGATCAGTTAAAACTTCAAAATTACTTTTAGATACGCCACCCATAACAACATCTGTTATCGTATGCCATTCTTTAGAGTCTGTTGACGAAGTAAAATCGATAATAGTTTTCATATGATTTAAAGAGTTTTATTGCGTGAAGATAGTCTGTTTTTATTGGATGTAAAAAATCCCGTTTCATAATTGAAACGGGATTTTACTTTATAATTCAAAAAGAAATATTATCCTTTTTGTTTTAAAATCCACTCCCTAGCATTTGTAAATGCTTCTAACCAAGGTGTAACTTCATCCTTACGGTCTGTTGGGTAATTTGCCCAGTTCCATTGGAATGTAGAACGCTCTATGTGTGGCATTGTAACCAAGTGTCTTCCTGTTTTATCGCACAACATAGCAGTATTAAAATCACTGCCGTTTGGATTTGCAGGATAACCTTCATAACCATAAGTAGAAACAATATTGTAGTCCTCTTTGTTTTGTGGTAAGCTAAATTTACCTTCACCGTGACTAATCCATACACCTAATGTAGTGCCCGCTAAAGTAGATAGCATTACAGAGTTGTTTTCTTCAATTTTAACAGATGTAAAGTTGCTTTCGTGTTTATGAGAATCGTTATACGTCATTTTTCCGTGTTGCTCATGCTCAGGGTTAATAAGGTCTAACTCCATAAATAACTGGCAACCGTTACAAATACCAATAGACAATGTATCTTCTCTTTTAAAGAAGTTGTTTATTACTTTGTTGGCTTTTTCGTTGTATTTAATGGCACCAGCCCAACCTTTTGCACTGCCTAATACATCTGAGTTAGAGAAACCACCAACGGCTCCTAAAAACTGAATGTCTTCTAGGTTTTCACGTCCCGATATTAAATCGGTCATATGCACATCTTTTACATCAAAACCAGCTAAATACATTGCATTTGCCATTTCACGTTCAGAGTTACTTCCTTTTTCACGTAAAATTGCAGCTTTTGGTCTTTCTCCGTTTACTGTTGGTAACTTACCAGTAAAGTTAGCAGGGAAAGTGTATTGTAAAGGCTGATTTTTATAATTGTCAAACCTGTCTTTAGCTAAATTATTTGCTGTTTGTTTGTTGTCTAATAAGTATGATGTTTTAGACCACGTATCTCTTAACGAAGTTACGTTTAGTCCCATTTCCATACCGTTATTTTTTATTGTTAATGTAGCTTCTTCAACCACAGAACCAATTTTAGTAGCAGTTACACCAGCGTTAGCAAATAAAGTTTCTACACTTTCATCTGCCTGAAAAACAACACCAGCATTTTCAGCAAATAATAATTTAATGGTATCTTCTTCTCCTAACGCAGATAAGTCTAAGTTGGCACCCAAATTAACATCAGCAAAACACATTTCTAGTAAAGTTGTAATTAAACCACCAGAGGCAACATCGTGTCCGGCGTTAATTTTATCAGCTTTTATTGCGTCTTGTAATGTGTTAAACACTGTTTTTACATAAGCAGCATCTGTAACATTTGGTGCATTGTTTCCTATTTTGTTTTGAGTTTGTGCAAAAGAAGAACCACCTAATTTAAAGTTGTCTTTAGATAGGTTTATGTAGTAGATAGCATTGTTGTTTTTTTGTAAAACAGGCTCTACTACTTGGTTAATATTGTTGCAGTTTGCAGCAGCAGAAATAATTACGGTTCCAGGAGCTATAACTTCTTCATTTTTGTATTTCTGCTTCATAGAAAGCGAATCTTTACCAGTTGGTACGTTAACGCCTAAAGCAATACTAAACTCAGATACCGCTTCTACAGCTTCGTATAAACGCGCATCTTCACCTTCGTTTTTACAAGGCCACATCCAGTTAGCAGATAAAGAAACAGATTGTAAACCATCTTTTAAAGGAGCCCAAACAATATTAGTTAAAGCTTCTGTAATACTATTTTTACTACCTGCAGCTGGGTCTATTAATCCTGAAATAGGTGAGTGCCCAATAGAAGTTGCAATACCTTCTTTACCTTTAAAATCTAGCGCCATAACACCACAATTGTTAAGTGGTAATTGCAATGGGCCTGCGCATTGTTGTTTGGCAACACGGCCACCAACACAACGGTCTACTTTGTTAGTTAACCAGTCTTTAGAGCCAACGGCTTCTAATTGTAAAACTTGCTCTAAATAATCGTGAAAAAACTCTAATGAATAACTAGCATCTTGGTAATTACGAGTAACAGTTTTATCTGTCATTATTGTTTTAGGAGAACTCCCAAACATATCTTCTAAAGCTAAATCCATAGGTTTTTCTCCTGTAGTTTTAGACTCAAATGTAAATCTATGGTTGTTTGTAACCTCACCAACTTCGTACATTGGAGAACGCTCACGCTCTGCAATACGCTCTAGCAAGCCCATATCATCTTTACCTATAACAAGTCCCATACGTTCTTGAGACTCATTACCAATAATTTCTTTAGCAGAAAGTGTTGGGTCACCAACTGGTAATTTGTCTAAATCTATATGTCCGCCTGTATCTTCAACAAGTTCAGACAAGCAGTTTAAGTGTCCGCCTGCACCATGATCATGAATAGAAACAATTGGGTTTTCATTGCTTTCTACTAAACCACGAATAGCATTTGCAGCTCTTTTTTGCATTTCTGGGTTAGAACGTTGCACGGCATTTAATTCAATACCAGAAGCAAATTCACCCGTGTCTGCACTAGAAACAGCTGCACCACCCATACCAATACGGTAATTGTCGCCACCAAGAATAACAATTTTATTGCCTTCTTTAGGTTCGTCTTTTAAAGCTTGGTTATCTTTACCGTAACCAATACCACCAGCTTGCATAATAACTTTATCAAACCCAAGTTTACGAGCATCTTCTTGATGCTCAAACGTTAAAACAGAACCAGTAATTAAAGGTTGCCCAAATTTGTTTCCAAAGTCAGACGCCCCGTTAGATGCTTTTATTAAAATATCCATTGGTGTTTGGTATAACCAAGGACGTTCTTCCATTGCTTTTTCCCAAGGTCTGTTTTCTTCTAACCTAGAGTAAGATGTCATATAAACCGCAGTACCTGCTAAAGGTAAAGAACCTTTACCACCAGCTAATCTGTCTCTAATTTCTCCTCCAGAACCAGTTGCAGCACCATTAAAAGGCTCTACAGTTGTAGGGAAATTGTGTGTTTCTGCTTTTAATGATATAACAGAGTTAAATTCTTCTTCTGTATAAAAATCTGGCTTATCTGCTGTTTTTGGTGCAAACTGAGTTACAGTTGGGCCTTTTATAAAAGCAACATTGTCTTTATAAGCAGATACAATGGTACCTGGATTTTCTTTAGATGTTTTCTTTATCAATTTAAATAAAGAAGATGGTTTTTCTTGTCCATCTATTACAAACGTACCATTAAATATTTTGTGTCTACAGTGTTCTGAGTTTACTTGGCTAAAACCAAAAACTTCAGAATCTGTTAGTTTTCTGCCAATTTTTGTAGCTACACTTTCTAAATACTCAACTTCCTCATCACTTAAAGCTAAACCTTCTTGTTGGTTATAAGCAGCAATATCTTCAATAGGTAAAACTTTTTCTGGAGTAATAGCTATTGTAAAAATATCTTGAGTTAAAGCAGTATATTTTTGAGATATCATAGGGTCAAAATCTTTTGCATCTGCAGTAGAAGCAAAAAATTCTTCAATTCTTAAAATGCCTTCAATACCCATATTCTGAGTAATTTCAGTAGCATTGGTACTCCAAGGAGTAATCATTGCTGCTCTTGGGCCAACAAAAAAGGCGTCAAGAGACGCCGCATTTATTTTAGTATTGTTGCCAAAAAGCCATGTTAATTTAGAAATATCTTCTTGTGTAAGATTATTTTTGGTTTCTACAGCAAAAATTTTGCTGGTCTGGTCTCCGAAAAAGTGAATCATTGTAGCTCTTGTGTTGTTTTGTTTAACAAGCCACAAATTTACACTTTTTAAGTGTAAATTTTTAGAAGAATAGTTAACAGTTTTTGGTGGAGATTGTTAATTTCTTCTATGTTTAATTTTTATTCATATAAATATAAAAGCTACTTAAAAAGAAAAAGAGTCTTGTTGGCAAAAACAAGACTCTTTTTACGAGAACACTATATGAAAATGAAAAATTTTTATTCTGACTAATTATACTACAAATATATAATGGAGATGTAGTTTACTAAACTTTATGTTGTAAATAACACTATAGTTGTTGTTAGCCAAGGAGCTTTTGTTGTTTTGCTTTTTTATCTATTAAAAAAATGAATGTAGATTGTTCTTTGATGAGCTGTATAGATGTGTCACACGCTTATCTTGTTACTACTAAAATAAAAAAGGTTTAAAAAGAAAAAGAGTCTTGTTGGCAAAAACAAGACTCTTTTTACGAGAACACTATATGAAAATGAAAAATTTTATTCTGACTAATTATACTACGAATATATAAAGGAGATGTAGTTTACTAAACTTTATGTTGTCAATTGCTATATAATTGTTGTTAGCTAAGGTGCTTTTGTTGTAGTGAATTTTATTAATTTAAAATAATTTGAAATTTTTGGTAGGGTTTTCTTTTTTGTAATTGTTATAGTGGTGTATTACAATGTTATTAAGTGTTGTAATAGCTTAAATTAAAAACCAAGTTTTATGAAGAAAGTACATTTTTTACTTACGGCAATTTTAGTAACTGTATCATTTACTGCAGTAGCGCAAGAAAAAGAACCTACAGAAAAGGAAAAGTTGTCTTATTACGAGCAAAGAGCAAAACAAGATGCTGCCTATGAACAATCTACAGAAGTAGCTGTAGAAGATGAAGAAGAATTTTGGGAAGATCAAAAAGCTTATGAGAAGAATTTAAGGAAAAGAGATAAAAAAGCCTATAGAGCGTATATTAGAGGAAAAAGAGATGCATATGCAGAACACGCTGAGCACTGTAATTCTCATTGTCACCATAGTGATTATTACCATAGTCACACAACGTATTACTATAGCTACAATAATTACAGAAGAGCACCAAGACGCTCAACTGTTGTAAGAACTAATGTTGGTATTA
This sequence comes from Cellulophaga sp., assembly GCF_039943695.1. Classification (NCBI taxonomy): domain Bacteria; kingdom Pseudomonadati; phylum Bacteroidota; class Flavobacteriia; order Flavobacteriales; family Flavobacteriaceae; genus Cellulophaga; species Cellulophaga sp. The sequence continues at coordinate 44,090 of NZ_JBDVAA010000216.1, forward strand.
GGGTACCTAGCGTTAGAATTGGATTATAATTGATAATTTATAATTTGTATTTGGGAACAAAAAAGTCGGCTGGTTAGAGCCGACTTTTTTAATTTATATATATTAGGTTTTATTTTTTTTCTAATAAAGCCATATAAAACCCATCATAACCAGAGTCAGATGCATATACTTTATTTTCTTTAGTAAGTGTAAAATCTGCACCAGCCTCCGAAGCTAAAAAAGCAATTACTTGGTCGTTGTTTTCTTGAGGTAAAATAGAACACGTAGCATAAACTAACTTACCACCACTTTTAACCATTCTACTGTAACTTTGTAAAATTTCTTGTTGTGTTTTTGTAATCTTATCTAAAAATTCTGGTTGTAATTTCCATTTTGCATCCGGATTACGTTTTAAAACTCCAAGACCAGTACAAGGTGCGTCTATTAAAACACGGTCTGCACTGTTGTATAGTTTTTTAATTACTTTGGTAGAGTCTATTTCTCTTGTTTCTATATTGTGAGCGCCATCTCTTTTGGCACGTCTTTTTAGTTCTTTTAACTTATTACCATAAATATCTAAAGCAATTAAAAGTCCTTTGTTTTCCATTAAAGCAGCTATATGCAAAGCTTTACCACCAGCACCAGCACAAGTGTCTATAACACGTTGACCTGGTTTTACGTCTAAAAAGTGACCTACTAATTGTGATGACGCATCTTGCATTTCAAACATTCCGTTTTTAAAAGCCTCTGTTCTAAAAACATTGGCTCTTTCTGTAAGGGTTAGTGCATCTGGGTATCCTTTTATAGGGTTGGCAACAATATTTTCTTCTAATAATGCTTTTTGTAAGCTGGCTTTTGTTGCTTTTAAAGTATTTACTCTTAGTACAACTTCTGCTTGCTTATTAAGTGCATTAATTTCTTTTGTCCATTTTTTGTCACCTAAAGCTTTTTCACCCAATTCATCCATCCAATCTGGAATAGATTCTTTAAATTTTCTAATTTTAGATAATTCATCAAATTTACCTTTAATTCTACGTGTAGGAGTAGGTTCTATTTGTTTCCAATCTGGTAATTCAATTCCTTTTAAAACTGCCCAAACAGCCCAAATTCTAAAAAGGTTAGGTCTGCTAAATGGTGCTTTAACATCTGCAATTTCTGTGTACAGTCTTTTCCAACGAACAATTTCGTATGTAGTTTCTGCTATAAAACCACGGTCTCTAGAACCCCAACGTTTATCAAACTTTAAAACTTTTTCTACAACCTTATCTGCATATTCATCTTCATTAAAAATAAGGTTTAGTGCGTCTATAACCGCAAATACTAAGTTTCTGTGTAATTTCATTTTTACTTTTTATTTTTTTTTGATTTCTAGGAGTTTTTAAAACAAAAACATATGCTAGAATACATATAAATTTAATTTGACGCTATGTAAATTTTCATAGTAGAAAAATTACATTTAATTCGTTTAAAAAAATATGGCTGCAAAGGTATTGTTTTAGAAAGGAATACGCTTATTTTTGATGAAATATATGTGTGTAAAGAGCTATTTAGTCCTGTAACTGCGTATTTAAATAGTAGAAAGCCGTAGTTTACGGTATTTACAGAATGCACAAAATTAAATGAAAATGAAGAAAATAGTATTTGCAATTTGTGCGCTAGCACTTTTTGCTTGTGAAGAAAAAAATGAGGTAAAACCATTTACAGTAGTTACGGTAAAAGATGTGTATACTAAAAATGTTAGTGTTAGGGCTATTGAGGTTTTAGATGGTAGTATTGGTTTTGCTGGTAGTAATGGTGTTTTTGGATCTGTAAATTTAAAAACAGATGAAGTGTTGACCAATGTACAGAAGTATGATACTATTTTACCAGAGTTTAGAGCTGTTGGTACAACGGGAACAGATTTTTTTATGCTTTCTGTAACTAACCCTGCGTTATTATACAAAACCGGTGAAAACGGAAAAATGGAATTAGTGTACACAGAAAAAGGAGATGGTGTTTTTTATGATGCTATAAATTTTTGGAACACAAAAGAAGGTATTGCAGTTGGCGATAGTGTAGATGGTTGCTTGTCTGTTATTGTAACCAGAGATGGTGGTACTACTTGGAACAAAATAACTTGTAATAATTTACCTGAAGGCATTGCTGGTGAAGGAGCATTTGCTGCAAGTAATACCAATATAAAAATTGTTGGAGACAAAACTTGGGTTGCAACAACTAAAGGTCGTATTTTTTATTCTGCAGATAAAGGGGTTACTTGGGATGTGTATAGCGTGCCAATGACAGGTTTAGGAGAAACACACGGAATTTTTTCTATAGATTTTTATAATGAAAATTTAGGTTTTGCTATTGGAGGCGATTTTACTAAGCCAAAACAAAACATAAAAAATAAAGCTATAACTACTGATGGTGGTAAAAATTGGACGTTGGTAGCAGATGGTAAAGAGCCAGATTATAAAAGTTGTGTGCAATTTGTTCCTGGGCGTAAAGGTAATGAGCTTGTTGCTGTTGGTTTTACAGGAGTAGCATACTCTAAAGATAAGGGGCAAACTTGGAAAGAATTGTCTAGCGAAGGCTTTTACACTATAAGATTTGTAAATGATAGTATTGCTTACGCGGCTGGTAAGGACAGAATATCTAAATTGATTTTTAAATAAATAAAAAAAGGAAAGCTTATTGCTTTCCTTTTTTATGTTTGTTTCTATATTCGCTTATTAAACGACGTTTAAACTCTTCCTCTACGCGGGCAAGTTTATAAGATTTTTTATAGTTTAAAACTTTACTAATTTTTGCATAGTATCTTTTAGTAATATCAACCTTTTCTTTTTCAAAATCTAAATACGTTTCTAGTAAGTGTTTAGAGTCTTCTTCAGATAAGTTGTTATAATCGTACTTTCTTTTTAAATCTCTTCTACTATCATATAGTGTATGTAGTTCTTTTTCAAACTCATCATAAACAGGCCAAAAATCTTTAGCCTCGTTGCTAGATAGCTCTAATTTATCAGTAAAGTAGGCTACTTTTAATGATTTAATTTTTTCCCAGTCGTTTTTTTGACCATAAAAGAGTGTAGTTCCTAAAAAGAAAACTAAAATTGTAAGTATGTTACGGGTGTTATTTTTCATCTTCATTTAAATAAATACCTTGTATGTCTATACCGTTGTTAGACTCCAAATAGTTCATAATTTCATCTTCGTTAAATTCACTTTCTACAACGTCAGATATATTAATGTCATCTACGGGTAATATTTGGGCTAAGTCGTAAGTAGAAAATTCTACGTTACTTTCATTAAAATAGCTTTCAATATCTGATGCCGCTATATCTTGAAATGAGATAGGAGTGGAGTTAGAGTTAAAAACTATAGCTACTGTTAATATTGCTACCGCTGCTGCAATGCTAGATGCTGCATAGAGTTTCTTTTTAAAAGAGCTTAGTTTTATAACCTTAACTTCTGTTTTTTGGTTTAGTTTGGTTTGTATGTTTTTGTGTACGTTATCAAAATAATTATTAGGTACAGTAAAGCCTTCTTTTTTTGGTAAAGCAGTTTCTTCTTGGTTAATAGAATTATTCAGTTTTGCAGAGAAATTATCTAAATAAGACTCTGGCATTTTAAATCCGCTATTTTTTGGTAGGCTTTTCATACTTATAATTTGACTATCAATACTCTAAATGGTTTAATTGCTTTTTAAATAATTTTCAATTTTTTTTGCTGCTTGATGGTAAGATGCCTTTAAACCACCAACAGAAGTGCCCAGTATCTCTGATATTTCTTCGTATTTTAACTCGTCAAAATATTTCATATTAAATACCAATTTTTGCTTTTCTGGTAATGTACTAATCGCTTTTTGTAATTTTAGTTGTATTTCATCTCCTTCAAAATACACATCAGATTGTAAGTTGTCTAGCAATAAATTTTGTAATTCTTCACTAGTTACACCAAGCATTTTAGATTTTGTTTTTAAAAAAGATAACGACTCATTAGTAGCAATACGGTAAATCCAAGAGAATAACTTACTGTCTCCCTTAAATTTATCTATATTTCTAAATACTTTAATAAATGTGTTTTGAAGCACATCATCAGCGTCATTGTGGTTTAGTACAATTTTACGTATGTGCCAATAAAGCCTTTCTTTATAGGTGTCAACCAGCACCTCAAAAGCCTTGGCTTGGGAGGATTTATCTTTAAGTTGATGTACTAAAGCTTCTTCGGTTACCAAAAAATATACTTATTTATAGGTTTGACTTAATTAAAATTAAAAGGTTTAAAGCTAAACGTCAAAAGACTGCATATCTACTAATTTTTTGTAGACGTTGTTGTTGTTTATAAGTTCTGAGTGTGTACCTTTTTCTACAATTTCTCCTTTTTGTAAAACTACAATAGTATCTGCACTTTGTATGGTAGATAGCCTGTGAGCAATTACAATAGAGGTTCTGTTTTGCATCATTTTTTCTAATGCATCTTGTACCAAGCGCTCACTTTCTGTGTCTAAAGCAGAAGTGGCCTCATCTAATATCATTATAGGAGGATTTTTAAGTACCGCACGTGCAATGGATAAACGTTGTTTTTGTCCGCCACTTAGTTTGTTTCCGCTATCACCAATGTTAGTGTCATAACCATTTGGTTGTTCCATTATAAAGTCATGTGCATTTGCAATTTTTGCAGCTTCAATAATTTCTTCTTCAGTTGCATTTGTTTTACCTAATGCAATGTTATTTTTAATGGTGTCATTAAATAAAATAGAATCTTGTGTAACTAATCCCATTAAATCTCTAAGAGATTTTTTAGTTAAGTCTTTAATGTTATCATTATCTATAACAATTTCACCTTCGTTTACATCATAAAAACGTGTAACTAGGTTTGCAATGGTGCTTTTTCCACTACCAGACTGACCAACAAGTGCTACGGTTTTTCCTTTGTTAACTGTTAAATTAAAGTTTTTAAGTACATAATCATCTTCATACTTAAAAGAGATATTTTTTAGAGTAACGTTGTTGTTAAACTCTTTTTTATCAATTGCGTTTTCTTTTTCAGCAATAGGATTTTCAGTTTCTAAAATTTCTAAAACACGCTCTGCTGCTGCATTACCTTTTTTAACACCATAAGATGCTTTACTTATGGCTTTTGCAGGAGTTAGTATTTGGTAAGCAAGTCCCATATAAGTGATAAAAAGTTCTGGTTCTATGCTTTTTTCTACCAATACCATTTGTCCGCCATACCAAAGTAAAATGCCAATAACGCCAATGCCTAAGAATTCACTAGCCGGTGAAGCTAAATTTTGTCTATTTAATAAGCTATTAGAGAATTTAAAAAATCTGTTGGTTGATTTTTGAAATGTACCTGCAAATGTTTTTTCTGCATTAAAGGCTTTTATAACTCGTAAGCCTCCTAAAGTCTCTTCTAAAATTGATAAAAAAGTACCTTGCTCTTTTTGTACTTTATCAGATTTCTTTTTTAATGATTTACCTATTAACGAAATAATAAAACCAGAAATAGGAAGAAAAATAAATACAAAAATTGTTAGTTTGGCGCTAAAGGCAACCATCATTGCTATGGTAAAAATAATGGTAAGTGGCTCTCTAACAGCTAACTCTAAAACAGATAAAAAAGAATGCTGAATTTCTAAAACATCAGATGTAATACGTGCAATAGTATCTCCTTTTCTTTTTTCTGAATAGTAAGATATTGGTAACTCTACAGTTTTATCATACAAAGCATTTCTTAAATCTTTTAATACACCGTTTCTTAAAAAGGCAATAAAATACATAGCTAAGTAGCCAAATAAGTTTTTTAAGAAAAACATACCTATTACTAACCCAACCATTAACATTAAAGCATCTCCTTGGTTACCGCTACCAACATTTTGCGTAATGTAATAGTTTAAGTAGTCTATAGTATAATCTTTAATTTCTGTGATACTTGTCCATTCTGGCGCAACAGTGATAGATTCAGTTTGTCCAAATAATACAGATAGCATAGGAAATAACGATACCATTGCTAACGTGCTAAATAAAGCGTAAAAGATATTAGAAATTATGTTTAGTATTGCGTACGTCTTATAAGGCTTGGCATATACTAGTATTTTATTAAAATATTTCATTAATTTAAATTCAGTTCTTTTAGAATTCTGTTTATTTTTTGTTCTAATTCGTCGTTTTTAGCCGTAAAATCTTCAGCTTTTTCTAAATTGGTGTTTACACTAAAATAGAATTTTATTTTTGGCTCTGTACCACTTGGTCTTGCAGCCATTTTTGTGCCGTCTTCTGCTATGTAAATAAGTACATTAGATTTAGGAATTGTAATCTCTTTTTCTTCACCTGTAATTGCGTTTTTAGCTGTAGATGTATTATAGTCTTGTATCCACTCTACTTTAGAACCATCTATTGTAGTAACAGGATTGTCTTTAAAATCTGCCATCATTTGTTTAATCTCTTCTGCACCAGAGGCACCTTTTTTGGTTAAAGAGACTAACTTTTCTTTGTAGAAACCACAGTCAACATAAGTATCTATTAAATCTTTGTAAAAAGAACTTCCGTTAGCTTTAGCATTTGCTCCTATTTCACAAGCCAATAGGGTAGAGGTAACTGCATCTTTATCGCGTACAAAATCGCCTACCATAAAACCAAAACTTTCTTCGCCACCACCAACAAAATATTGGTTAGGTGCGTCTTTTATCATTTTAGCTATCCATTTAAAGCCTGTTAAAGCAGTTTTGCATTCTACTTTATATAAATCTGCTAACTTGTTCATCATTGGTGTAGATACAATAGTAGAACCAATGAACTCATCTCCTGTAAATCCTTTTTGCTTACGTTGTTCTAAAAGAAACTTGGTCATTAGAACCATAGTTTGGTTACCATTTAGTAGCTCTAGTTTCCCTTCTAAATTACGAACAGCAATACCTAGTCTGTCACAATCTGGGTCTGTACCAATAACCATATCTGCTCCAATTTCTTCTGCTTTTTTTATAGCTATAGAAAGTGCTTCTGGTTCTTCTGGGTTAGGAGAAACTACAGTTGGAAAATCACCATCTGGTTTAGCTTGTTCCTCTATTATAGTTACATTTTTATAACCAGCGCGTTTTAAAACTTCTGGTACAGCAGTAATAGAAGTACCGTGTAAGGATGTAAAAACAATTTTAAAGTTGTCTTTATCTTTAGCATTAAAACTACCATTTTTTACAGATGCACTTAAAAAAGCTTCATCAACTTCTGTATCAATCAATTCAATTTTAGTTTCATCAGCATTAAAGTTAATTTCACTAAAATCTAGTTTATTTATTTCTGCAATAATTTCCTTGTCTTGTGGTGGTACAATTTGTCCGCCATCTGTCCAGTATACTTTATAACCATTATATTCTGGTGGATTATGAGATGCAGTAAGTACAATACCAACGTGACAATTTAAGTGCTTTACCGCAAAAGATAATGCAGGTGTGGTTCTTAAATCTGAAAATAAGTATACTTTAATACCATTAGCAGAAAATACCTCTGCAACAGTTTTAGCAAGTGTATCACTATTGTGTCTGCAATCGTAAGCAATAACAACTTTTAATTCTTCATTAGGGTATACTTTTTTTAGATAGTTGCTAATCCCTTGGGTGTTTTTACCTAATGTATATTTATTAATACGATTGGTGCCAACGCCCATAATACCACGCATACCACCAGTACCAAATTCTAAGTTTTTGTAAAAACTATCATTAAGTTCTTCTGTATTGTTTTTTATTAAATCTTCTACTTTTGTTTTTGTATCGGTATCAAAAGTAGTTGTAAGCCAAGTTTTTGCTGTATCTAAAATTGAACTCATATCTAATGGTTTTTTAAGTGTACAATATTTTTTAGTTGATATTTAACTCTTCTGAGATAGAATATCTTGTTTCATTTTTTTTAGAACGGACAATAATTTCTCCTATAAAGCCAGCTAAAAATAACTGACTGCCCATAACCATAGCGGTTAAAGAGATATAAAATTGTGGTCTTTCTGTAATTAACCTGCCAAATTTATTAAGAAAAAGTTTATCTATTCCTAAATACAGAGCAAAACCAAAACCAATAATAAACATAACAGCTCCTAAGGCTCCAAAAAGGTGCATTGGTCTTTTTCCAAATTTAGATAAAAACCAAATTGTAATTAGGTCTAAAAATCCATTTACAAACCGTTCCATTCCAAATTTAGTGCTTCCGTATTTACGTGCTTGGTGTTGTACCACTTTTTCATCAATCTTTGTAAAACCTGCATTTTTTGCAAGTACAGGAATATAACGGTGCATTTCTCCTGATACTTCAATGTTTTTAACAACATCTTTTTTGTAAGCTTTTAATCCGCAGTTAAAATCATGTAGTTTAACACCAGATGTTTGCTGTGCAGCCCAATTAAATAGTTTAGATGGTAAATTTTTAGCAATTACAGAGTCGTAGCGCTTTTTTTTCCAACCAGAGATAAGATCAAAGCCATCTTTAATAATAAGGTTGTATAATTCTGGTATTTCTTCAGGATTGTCTTGTAAATCTGCATCCATAGTAATTACAACATCACCTTTTACAGCTTTAAAACCAGCGTGTAGTGCTTGCGACTTACCAAAATTTCGTTGAAAACGAATGCCTTTTACATTGGCGTTAGTGGTAGATAATTCTGAAATAATTTTCCAAGAATTATCTGTGCTACCATCATCTATAAATAGTATTTCATACAAAAAATGATTGGATTGCATTACGGATACAATCCAATCATGTAATTCTTTTAAAGATTCTTCCTCGTTTAAAAGAGGAATAACAATAGATAAATTCATAGGGTACTCTTGAAAATATATTCAAAAGTACAAATATTAAACTATTCTAACTTCTTTGTTTTTAAAACTGCACCAATAATAGCAGATATTATTAAGCCAAGTATGCTAAATCTAACAATAGTAATAAATATTGCTGTAATATTTGTTACCGGAGGATTGTCTTTTATTTGTTGGTTTATTGCTTGCTCTGCTTCTGGGCCCCACATTTGTCCCCAACGAAT
>NZ_JBDVAA010000217.1:0-79642 GCF_039943695.1 Cellulophaga sp.
TAGGTTTGGGCTATGCAGTAAATAATTACTATTCTAATTTAGTTGCTTCTAAACAGCATAATACTATTAGTTATGTTCTTGTTGATGATGATTTTGATTATACGCGTAGTAAAATAGAAACTCATTTGATAGAAATGCCTATAGAGTTTCGTTGGCGAAGATCTACACCTACTAAATATAAGTTTTTTAGAATTTATGCAGGTGCAAAATTGGGTTATGTTTTTAGCGCTAAGTCTAAATTTGTTTCTGATGATTTAAAAGACGTATTTAAAAACACAGATGTATCTAACTTTAGATATGGACTACAGTTTAACATTGGGTATAATACGTGGAATATACACGTTTATTACGGGTTGAATAGCTTGTTGGATAATGGTTATGTTGGTGGTGAGCAATTAAATATGAAGCCAATACGAGTAGGTTTTAACTTTTATATATTATAGCCAATATTTAATGGTGATTAACTGTGAGGTTAATCCAATTACAAAACCAACAATTATTTCTAAAGTAGTATTTGTTTTTAAATAGAGTTTAGCTGTAGATACTAAACCTGTGCATAAAATAGTAATTGCAATTGCATAGATGATATTTATCTCAAAATGCACGCTAAGGCTTATTAAAAACATAAGTAAGCTTCCCATTCCTGCGGCGTGTAAACTGCTCTTAAAACGAATAAAAAGCAACAATAGAGAGCTAAATATAGCAGCAAGCATACCTAGAAAGAAAAAGAAAAGTTCTGCGCTGTAGTTGTTAGGTATAACTTTATAAACTACAAGTAGCAATAATCCTAAGCTAATATATAAAGGGTATTTGCGTTCTTTTATGGTTGGTAGACTGTAAGATGTAATTATACCTATACTCCTAAGTATAATATAGCACACTACAGGTACAATAACAGTTAAAATTAGAATAGGTAACATATTACCTAAAAAATGATTTTGAGTATAATACTGTGGTGTTATTTTAAAATAGCAAATACAACCAATTATGGGAATAAATAAAGGGTGGAAAATAGAGGATATAATCTTGTAAAATCCCTTCATTAAATTTGTTTTCTTAACCTTGCTACAGGTATGTTTAATTGCTCCCTGTACTTTGCAACTGTACGGCGTGCAATAGGATATCCTTTTTCTTTTAATATAGCAGCAAGTTTGTCATCTGTTAAAGGCTTTCTTTTTTCTTCTTCGCCAATAACATTTTCTAATATTTTTTTAATCTCTTTAGTAGATACATCTTCGCCTTGTTCGTTTTTCATTGATTCAGAAAAGTATTCTTTTATCAATTTGGTTCCGTATGGTGTATCTACATACTTACTGTTTGCTACTCTAGAGACTGTAGATACGTCCATACCAATAGTATCTGCAATATCTTTTAATATCATTGGTCTAAGTTTGCGCTCATCACCGGTTAAAAAATATTCTTCTTGGTAGTTCATAATAGCGCTCATTGTTACAAAGAGTGTTTGTTGTCTTTGTTTTATAGCGTCTATAAACCATTTAGCTGCATCTAACTTTTGTTTGATGAAGAAAACAGTGTCTTTTTGAGATTTAGATTTTGTTTTTGAGTTTTTATATCCTTCTAGCATATTATTATATTGCCTAGATACGTGCAACTCAGGAGCATTTCTTCCGTTTAAAGTAAGTTCTAATTCTCCTTCAGCAATTTTTATAGAAAAATCTGGTACAATATGCTCAATAGCTCTAGTGTTTCCAGCATATGATCCGCCCGGTTTTGGGTTTAGTTTTTCAATTTCTGAAATAGCACCTTTTAGTTCTTCTTCAGTAATGTTGTGCTTTTGTATTAGTTTTTTGTAATGTTTTTTTGTGAACTGATCAAAAGACTTTTGTAAAATCTGAATAGCTAATTCTATCTCTGGAGTTTGCTCCTTTCTAGATAATTGAATAATCAAACATTCTTCTAAAGATCTTGCGGCAACTCCAGGAGGGTCTAATTCTTGTACTAAATTTAAAACCTTTATTATGTCTTTTTCTTCGGCAAATACATTTTGTGTAAAAGCCAGGTCATCCATAATGTCTGTAATTGGCCTACGTATGTAACCGCTTTCATCTACACTTCCAATTAAAAACTCGGCTATAGACCAATCTTTATCGTCTAAGTAAACCGTATTTAATTGGGTCATTAAATATTGATGAAAAGAGGTTCCTGCTGCATAAGGAATACTCTTTTCATCATCATCTGCACTGTAATTATTTGCTTGTGTACGGTAATCTGGTACTTCATCATCAGAAAGATATTCATCTATATTAATATCTTCAGCTTCAATTTTTTCAGTATCATTATCGTACAAATCATCATATTCATCCTCTATAGAATCGGCTTCATCTTTACCGGTTTCTAAAGCGGGATTTTCTTCTAACTCTTGTTTTAAACGTTGTTCAAAAGCCTGAGTAGGAAGTTGAATTAACTTCATAAGTTGAATCTGTTGTGGAGACAACTTTTGAGATAACTTAAATTGTAGGTGTTGTTTAAGCATTAATGTTAATTCTTTTTATGATTTTGTTTGTTAATTATTAAAATTCAGCATTTTGAGGTGTTCTTGGAAAAGGAATCACATCTCTAATGTTACCCATTCCTGTAGCAAAAAGTACTAGACGTTCAAAACCAAGACCAAAACCACTGTGTACAGCACTACCATATTTACGTAGGTCTGTGTACCACCATAATTCTTTTTCGTCTATATCTAATGCTTTCATTTTTTCTAAAAGAACATCTAAACGTTCTTCTCTTTGTGAGCCACCAACTATTTCTCCAATACCAGGGAAAAGAATGTCCATTGCTCTTACTGTTTTTCCGTCTTCATTTAAACGCATATAAAATGCTTTTATTTTTGCAGGATAATCAAACAATATAACCGGACATTTAAAATGCTTTTCTACTAGAAAACGTTCGTGTTCACTTTGTAAATCTGCACCCCACTCATTAATTAAGTATTTAAACTTCTTCTTTTTGTTTGGTTTGCAGTTTCTTAAAATATCTATAGCCTCTGTGTAAGTTACTCTTTTGAAGTTATTTTCTGTGATAAATTTTAATTTTTCAATTAAAGGCATATCACTACGTTCTGCTGCAGGTTTAGATTTTTCTTCGTCTAATAAACGTTTTTCTAAAAACTCTAAATCGTCTTTACAATTTTCTAATACATAAGATAAGACACTTTTTATAAAATCTTCTGCTAGGTCCATATTGGCATCTAAATCATAAAAAGCCATTTCAGGTTCTATCATCCAAAACTCTGCTAAATGTCTAGATGTGTTAGAGTTTTCTGCTCTAAATGTTGGTCCAAATGTATATACTTTACCAAGGCCCATCGCATAAGTTTCTGCTTCTAATTGGCCAGATACGGTAAGGTTGGTTTCTTTACCAAAAAAATCTTCGCTGTAGTTTACGGTGCCATCTTCATTTAAAGGTGGGTTTTTGCTATCTAAAGTAGATACTTTAAATATTTCTCCAGCCCCTTCTGCATCAGAACCAGTTATAATTGGTGTGTGCACGTGGTAAAATCCATTTTGCTGAAAGTATTGGTGTACAGCAAAAGATAATGCAGAGCGCATGCGCATAACTGCAGAAAAAGTGTTTGTTCTTACACGTAAATGTGCTTTTTCTCTTAAAAATTCTAAAGTGTGTTTTTTAGGCTGAATTGGATAAGTCTCTGGGTCAGCACCACCGTGAATTTCTAAGGTAGAAACTTGTATTTCTACAGACTGTCCTTTTCCTTGACTTTCTACAAGTGTACCTTTTACTTTAATAGCAGCGCCAGTAGATACTTGTTTTAGTAAACTTTCGTCTAATTTTTCAAAATCTACAACACATTGAATGTTTTGTATAGTAGAACCATCATTTAAGGCAACAAATCTGTTGCTTCTAAATGTTTTTACCCAACCGCTAACGGTTACTTCTTGTAAAAGATGTTTTCCGGACAATAAATCCTTAATGCTGTTTGTGTTCATTATAAAATATACTTCTTATTTTAAGTGATAAAGATAACTTTTTTTAAATCGTCTTTAAAATACTCAAATTAGTTTTGATTATTGATTTGATTTTTTTTCTTGATTTTAACCTCGTCTTTAGGTAAAATATCTATTTGTGGTTTTTTTAGAACTTCTTTATTTGCAATACTACGTTCTAAAGACAGTAGTAGTGACGGTAGTAATATTAAGTTTGCTAACATAGCAAATAATAACGTTGCAGATACTAATGCGCCTAATGCAACTGTACCTCCAAAGTTAGAAATTACAAAGACTGAAAAGCCAAAAAATAGAACAATAGAGGTGTAAAACATACTAACTCCTGTTTCTCTTAATGCGGCATAAACAGATTTTTTAATTGCCCATTTGTTAACCACTAGTTCTTGCCTATATTTAGCTAAAAAGTGAATTGTATCATCTACAGAAATACCAAAAGCAATACTAAATACTAAAATTGTAGATGGTTTTATTGGTACGCCTACAAAGCCCATCACACCTGCGGTAATAATTAGCGGTAGTAGGTTTGGTATTAGTGATATAATAATCATTCTAAAAGACCTAAACAAATAAGCCATAAAAAGGGCTATAAGTGCAATGGCTAGTGCTAGAGAAAGTACTAAATTGTTAACTAGGTACTTTGTTCCTTTTAAAAATAAAAGAGCTTTACCAGTTAAAAATGTATTGTATCTTTCTTTTGGAAATATTTTGTCTAAATTCTCTTGCAGTCTACTCTCTATATCTTGCATACGCTCTGTATCTACATCTCTCATAAATGTTGTGATACGTGCGGTTTGTCCTGTAGAATCTACAAAACTTTCTAGTAAATTACCATTGCTTTGAGAATTACGAGCCACATCCATAATAAAATTATTCTCTTGTGTGGTTGGTAATTGGTAATATTTAGGAATTCCGTTGTAAAATGCTTGCTTAGAATATTTCACAAGATTAACTACAGATATTGGGTGAGAAAGCTCTGGAATTTCTTCAATTACTTCACCAAATTTATCCATTCTTTTTAAAGTAGCTGGTTTTAAGACTCCATTTTTTCTTTTGGTGTCTATTACAACTTCAACAGGCATTATGCCTTTAAACTCTTTTTCAAAAAACCGTATGTCTTTAAAAAACTCGGCCTTTTTGGGCATATCTTCAATAGGGCTTCCAGAAATATCTATTTGATAAATCCCAATGATACTAATTGTTAATAGTAGAACAGAAACAATATAAACAGATATTCTTTTGTTTCTAACAATGTTTTCCATCCAGCTAACAAAAGTATCAATCCACTTTGTGTTTAGGTGTTTTAAATGTTTGTCTTTTGGCATTGGTAAAAAGCTGTAAACAATTGGTATAATTAGTAATGATAAAATAAAAATGCCAATAATGTTTATTGATGCTACAATACCAAACTCTTTAAGTAGTTGACTATCTGTAATAATAAAAGTAGCAAAACCAGATGCTGTTGTAATGTTAGTCATTAACGTAGCATTACCAATTTTAGAAATTACACGCTGTAAAGACAGTGCTTTGTTTCCGTGTTTTTTAACTTCTTGTTGGTATTTGTTTATTAAAAAGATACAATTTGGTATCCCTATTACAATTATTAATGGTGGTATTAGAGCTGTAAGTACTGTAATTTCATACTGTAAAAGACCTAGAATACCAAAGGCCCACATTACGCCAATAATTACTACGCACATAGATATAAACGTGGCTCTAAAACTCCTAAAAAAGAAAAAGAATATTAAAGACGTTACGCCAAGTGCAGCAAGTATAAACTTGTTTATTTCGTCTATAATATTTTTAGAATTCATTGTGCGTATATATGGCATTCCAGATATATGCAAATTCATTTCTGTTTCTTTTTCAAATGTATCTGTAAGGTGTTTAAAGTCTTTTAATATAAAATCTTTACGTACAGATGTATTTACAATGTCTTTATCTAAATACACTAAAGTTCTAATAGTGCCTGTTTCTTTATTGTAAAGTAGGTTCTCGTAAAACGGCATATTGTTAAATAAATGCTGTTTTAGACTATCTATTTCTTTGGTGGTTCTTGGTTTAGACTTTATAAAGTTTTGAAGTATAAATTTTTGCCCGTCTTCAGTTTTTACAAGCTCTTTAAGGTTGTCTGTAGATAAAACAAAATCAACCTCTGGAAAAGCGTCTAGCTGTTTGCTAAGTTTGTTCCATCTATTAAATTTTTCAGGAGTATAAAGTGTACTGTCTTTTGCAGCAATAGCAATAACATTACCTTCTTCGCCAAATAACTTTAAAAACGACTGATATTTAATATTAACCGGATGATGATCTGGTAATAAATTAGCTTCTGAGTTAGAAAACTTCATGTTTTTCCATTGAAAACCTAGAAAAACGGTGAAAGCTATTATTAGTAGTATAATGAGAATTCTATTTCTTAGAATTATCCGAGCAGTTTTTGCCCAAAAACCTTGCGTAATCTTTGCAACCATTATATGTAATTAAGGTGCGCAAAGGTAAAGAAGTATTATTAGTGTTCCCAAAAAATGGGCTTTAAATACGTGTTAATAGTAAATAAAACTTAATCTTCTATTTTGATTTTGTGTTGTTTGCAGAAATCTATAAGTTCTGCGGCAGTGCTACTTTGTTTAGAAACTTCTAGGTCTCTGTGTTTTTTGTTGCTTAGTTGAAACCTGTAATAGGTTATGCTAAATATTTTAATTGTTTTGAGTTGTGTAATCTCGCTTAGGTTATATGTTTCTTTATAAGATTTTTTTGTAAACATATAAATAGCATAACTTATTGATGCAATTAAGAGGGCTATGGAGAGGTAGAAGAGTAAGTTGCTCTGGTTGTTAATAACATTTAAACTGGAGCTTAGTATAATAAGTACAGAGAAGACTTTGCCGTTACTTTTTTGACTTTTTATATTGTCAATAATTTCAACTTTGTTTAAGTCTTCTCTGTAGTTAATTTTCATTAAAAAATAAATTAAACCTTCATTATTTCGGCTTCTTTAGTCACCAATAATGAATCTATTTTTTTTGTAAATTCATTCGTAAGTTCTTGTACATCTGCTTCAGCATTCTTTTTTAAGTCTTCAGATGCATTTTCAAGAGCTTTTATTTCTTTATTGGCTTCTTGTCTAGCGTTTCTAATACCAACTTTGGCATCGTCAGCTTCACCTTTTGCTTGTTTTGCTAAATCTTTTCTTCTTTCCTCTGTTAGTGGCGGTACGTTAATAATAACAAAATCACCATTGTTCATAGGGTTAAAGCCAAGATTAGAGTTCATTATGGCTTTTTCTATTTCGTGAAGCATATTTTTTTCCCAAGGCTGAACAGATATTGTTCTTGCATCTGGAGTGTTTACATTAGCTACTTGAGAAAGTGGAGTGGAAGAGCCGTAATAGTCTACCATTACGCTAGATAGCATAACAGGACTAGCTTTACCAGCTCTAATTTTAATAAATGCTTTTTCTAAATGGTCTATTGTGCCATTCATACTCTCTTTTGTACTGTCTAATATAAAATTAATTTCTTCGTTCATCATGTTAATATTTAATCTTGGTTCAGCATTAACTGTACCACTTATAGATTTACTTCTGTTCCTATATTTTCTCCTGATAGTAATTTTAATAAATTACCTTTTGTATTCATATCAAAAACAACAATTGGTAATTCATTTTCCTGACTCAAAGTAAAGGCTGTTGTGTCCATTACTTTTAAGCCTTTATTTAGTACATCTTGAAAAGATATTTTGTCAAACTTAGTTGCGTTTTTGTCTTTTTCAGGGTCAGATGTATAAATGCCGTCTACTCTTGTACCTTTTAATATTACGTCTGCTTCAATTTCTATTGCTCGTAATACTGCGGCAGAATCTGTAGTAAAGTACGGGTTACCTGTTCCTCCGCCAAAAATTACTACACGTCCTTTTTCTAAATGTCTCATAGCTTTTCTTCTGATAAAAGGCTCAGCTACTTCATTTATTTTAATTGCAGTTTGTAATCTTGTTTGTACACCAGCGTCTTCTAAAGCACTTTGTAATGCTAAGCCATTAATTACAGTGGCTAGCATACCCATATGGTCACCTTGTACACGGTCCATGCCGTTACTTGCTCCTGCAACACCTCTAAAAATGTTACCACCACCAATAACTATTGCTACTTGAATACCTTTGTCTGTTACCTCTTTTATTTCTTTAGCATATTCCGCAAGTCTAATTGGGTCTATTCCGTATTGTCTAGAGCCCATTAAGGCTTCTCCACTTAGTTTTAAAAGTATTCTTTTGTATTGCATTTTCTGGTGTTGTTTATGGTTAGCAAAAATAATGAAAAAAATGAACGGTAAAGTATGTCTTATATTTAATTCTAATATTTTGTTGTATTAGTATCCGTTTATTTAAATAAAAAAGCCGTTTTCTAAAAATAGAAAACGGCTTTACTTATAACTTTAAAAGTTTTGTGTCTTATTATCCAAGAGCAACTCTTTTAAAAGATGTTACAGCAACATCGCCGTAAGAAGAAACGTAAGATGCTACGCTAATTTTTTCATCTTTAATAAAGTTTTGGTCTAATAAACATTGCTCTTGATCTAGAGTAGTGTTATCAGATACAAATCTTTCCATTTTACCTGGTAAAATTTTATCCCAAATTTGCTCTGGCTTACCTTCTGCTTTAAGTTGTGCTTTAGCATCTTCTTCTGCAGTAGCCATAACTTCTGGAGTTAATTGAGCCATAGAAATATACTGAGGTACGTTTTTAAGAGTTTTTCCTAAACGACCTAACTCAATATTATCTTTTTCAATAACAGCAATTCTTGCTTCAGTTTCTGATGCTACATATGCAGGATCAAAATCTTTGTAAGATAATGTAGTTGCACCCATAGATGCAATCTGCATAGCAACGTCTTTACCTAGAGTTTCTATGTTTTCTACTTTTGCAGAAAAACCAACAACAGCAGCAAGTTTGTTAATGTGAACGTAAGAACCAACGTAAGGAGCCTCTACAGTCTCAAAAGCGTTAATTTCTAATTTTTCACCAATAACACCAGTTTGTTCAACTAGTTTTTCAGCAACAGTCATTCCTCCAAAATCAGCAGCTAAAAACTCTTCTTTAGAGTTGTAGTTTAATGCTAATTCTCCTAATTGGTTTGCAAGAGCTAAAAAGTTATCGTTTTTACCAACAAAGTCTGTTTCACAACCTAATACAATTGCAACACCTTTGTTAGCTTCTGCGTTAACTTTAGCAACAGCAGCACCTTCGCTAGAGTCACGATCTGCTCTTTTTTCTGCTACTTTTTGACCTTTTTTACGTAATACGTCAATTGCTTTGTCAAAATCACCTTCAGCTTCAACTAATGCTTTTTTGCAGTCCATCATTCCTGCGCCAGTAGCTTTTCTTAGTTTATTTACTTCTGCAGCTGTAATTTTTGCCATCTTATTTATGTTTTAATATTGCTCTAAATAAATATTATTTTTTTAGAACGATGTTAAATTAATATTTTGTTTTATTTATATAAAAGGTTGTTTAGATTACTCTATACCACCTTTAGTATTGTCTTGCCATACTTTTAACTCATCCCATTTACCATCTGCAGCCATTTTAGCTTGCTTTGGCCAAGAACCAGGATTTTTAGATGCAAAACTAGAACCAGCAGCAGTTAAGATAGCGCTTAAATCTTCAACAGATTTTGCAGCTAAATCTGCGTAAGTTTTAATTCCTTCGTTTTGGAAAATTTCAGCTATTTTAGGTCCAATTCCTTCTACTTTAGTTAAGTCATCTGCAGAAGTTGTAGCCTCAGCTTTTGGAGCTGGTGCAGCTTTTGCTTTTGGAGCAGCAGCTTCTTTACCTTCTTTTTCAGCTTGCTTATCAGACTTACGATCTGCTAAACCTTCAATAATTGCGTCAGAAACATGTGTTAATACAGCTTCAATAGATTTAGATGCATCATCGTTAGATGGGATAATGTAATCTATTGGTCTTGGATCAGAGTTTGTATCTACCATTGCAAAAATAGGAATGTTTAATTTTAAAGCTTCCTTAACTGCAATGTGCTCTCTCATTGTGTCTACAATAAATAAAGCTCCTGGTAAACGTGTCATATCAGAGATAGAACCTAAGTTTTTCTCTAATTTAGCTCTTAAACGATCTACTTGTAAACGTTCTTTTTTAGATAAAGTTAAAAAAGTACCATCTTTTTTCATTCTATCAATAGAAGCCATTTTTTTAACAGCTTTACGGATAGTTACAAAGTTAGTTAGCATACCACCTGGCCATCTTTCTGTGATGTAAGGCATATTTGCTTTCCCTGCTTTGTCTGCAACGATGTCTTTTGCTTGTTTTTTGGTAGCTACGAAAAGTATTTTTCTACCTGATGCTGCTATCTTTTTTAAAGCTTCATTAGCTTCATCAATTTTTGCAGCAGTTTTGTATAAGTTAATAACGTGTATTCCGTTACGCTCCATATAAATGTATGGTGCCATATTCGGGTTCCACTTTCTTGTAAGGTGTCCAAAGTGTACACCTGCTTCTAATAAGTCTTTTACTTCAATTTTGTTTGCCATTTTTTTTGTAATAGTTTACGTTCCGTTTTACTTAGCAATGCTAAAGTAGTGCGTATGCAGTCTTTAACATTTAGATGCTAAACTAGTGTTATTTATATGGTGATAAATAACAACGACAACTTGTTTTAATTTATGCTTTAGATTTTTTCTAAAGACTTCTCAATGAACTTGTTTTGTTGGTGATGTTCCAACGGTATAAAATATCAGATAAAATCTGATGTAAAAAAACCGGAACAAAGTTCCGGAATATATTCTTAACGCTTAGAGAATTGAAATTTCTTACGGGCTTTCTTCTGACCGAATTTCTTACGCTCTACCATTCTTGGATCTCTAGTTAAAAGACCTTCTGGTTTTAATACTAATCTGTTTTCAGCATCAACCTCACACATTGCTCTAGAAAGAGCTAGTCTAATAGCTTCTGCTTGTCCAGTGATACCTCCTCCGTAAACATTTACTTTTACGTCAAAGTTTTCTTCATTGCTAGTTAAAGCAAATGGTTGTTTCACTTTGTACTGTAAAGTAGCAGTAGGGAAATATTCATTTAAATCTTTTTTGTTGATTGTAATGTTACCTTTTCCTTCAGAAACATATACACGTGCAACAGCAGTTTTACGTCTGCCTATCTTATGAATTACCTCCATTATAAGTCCTTTAAGTTTATTGCTTTTGGTTTTTGTGCCTCTTGGTTGTGCTCAGAACCTACGTAAACTTTTAAGTTACGAAAAAGCTCAGCGCCCAATCTATTTTTTGGCAACATACCTTTTATTGATTTTTCCACTACACGTGCTGGGTTTTTCTCCAACATTTCAATAGCTGTCTGAGACCTTTGTCCACCAGGGTAACCTGTGTGTCTAATATAAGTCTTAGTTTGCCATTTGTTACCGCTAAGAGTAACTTTCTCTGCATTGATAACAATTACGTTATCCCCACAGTCCACATGTGGTGTAAAATTAGGTTTGTTCTTTCCTCTTAAGATTTTTGCAACCTTAGAAGCAAGACGACCCAACGTTTCTCCTTCAGCATCAACCAATAACCACTCCTTAGAAACGGTTGCTTTATTGGCTGAAATTGTCTTGTAGCTTAATGTATCCACACTAATATATTTTTATTATTTACTTAATCCCGATAAACGGGGTGCAAATGTACAATTATTTACTTGAAATACAAATGCTTATTTCCGTTTATTTTTATTGTTTTTTCTAAATGCTATTGTTTTCTTGATTTGCGAAGCTTTAATTTTTTTGATTTTAACAAAAATTTGTCATTTTTAATTATAAATCTGTAACAGGAGTCTTATTTTTACAACTTCTTTTAAAAAATAACCAAAACCACTAATGTTTAAATTTAACATAACAAGTGCTCTAGTATTTTTAACTACTGCGCTTTTTTCTCAAGAAAGTGCAAATATACAAGTTCCAAAGAGGGTGTACACTACAAATAGTGTAGAAAATAAAAAATCGCCTGTAATTGATGGTCATTTAACAGATGATGCTTGGAATAACTCCGAGTGGCAAGGAGATTTTGTAGAATGGAGGCCAGATGAAAACACATCTCCTACGCAGCCCACTAAATTTAAAATTGTGTATGATGACAAATTCCTTTACATAGCCTTTAAATGTTATGATGCTGATTTGGATAAGATTGAAAAACGTTTATCAAGGAGAGATGGTTTTCAGGGAGATTGGGTAGAAGTAAATATAGATAGTTATAATGATAAAAGAACCGCTTTTTCTTTTACGTTTACGGTTGCAGGTGTTAAAGGTGATGAGTTTATATCTGAAAACGGAAGTAGTTGGGATAGTAGTTGGAATCCTATTTGGTACGGCAGCTCTAAAATTGATGAAGAGGGGTGGACAGCAGAATTAAAAATACCTTTTAGTCAGTTAAAGTTTGGAGATGCAGAAGAACAAGTATGGGGTTTGCAAGTTAAACGTAGAATTTTTAGAGCTGAAGAAAGGTCTATTTGGCAACGTATTCCGTTAGAATCTTCTGGGTATGTGAGTGAGTTTGGTGAGCTTAGAGGCTTGCTAAACATCAAGCCACAAAAACAATTAGAGATTCAGCCTTTTGTAGTAAATCAATATGATAGTTATCCAAAAGAGGTTGGTAATCCGTATAGAGATGGCTCTGACTATAAATTAAATGGAGGTTTAGATGCTAAAATTGGTATTACAAATGATCTTACTTTAGATTTAACAGTAAATCCAGATTTTGGTCAAGTTGAAGCAGATCCGGGGGCAATAGCTTTAGATGGTTTTCAGATCTTTTTTAAAGAACAGCGTCCATTTTTTATAGAGAATAAGAATATTTTTGATTATGAGTTTGGTAGTGGTCAAGATAACTTGTTTTACAGTAGGCGTATTGGTCGTAACCCACACGGCAGACCTGCTTTATATGATGGTGAGTTTGTAGATGTGCCAAAAAACACTACAATTTTAGGGGCTGCTAAGTTTTCGGGAAAAACTAAAAGCGGTTGGTCATTAGGGCTTTTAGAAAGTGTTACAGGTAAAATGTATGCAGAGATAGATGCTAATGGAGAAAAAAGAGATGAGCTTGTTGAGCCGCTTACAAATTATTTAGTTGCTAGAGCTCAAAAAGATTTTAATAATAGAAATTCATATGTTGGTGCAATTTTTACATCAACAAATAGAAGACTTGAAGATAATTTAGATTTTTTACGCAAGTCTGCAGTTTCTGCTGGGGTAGATTTTAAGCATAATTGGAAAAACAGAGAGTATTATATAGAAGGTAATTTTGTAGCTAGTTCTGTTAATGGTTCTAAAGAAGCTATTGCGCAAACACAAAAATCTATTGCGCATTTATTTAACAGGGTAGATGCTGGTCATGTAAAATTTGACGATTCAAGAACTTCTTTGTCGGGTACAGGTGGTAAACTGGAGTTTGGTAAAGCTGGCGGTGGAGATTGGAGATATGAGGGCGGTGTACTTTGGTATTCTCCAGAATTAGAATTAAATGATATAGGCTTTTTACGACAGGCAGATAAGATTACACAGTTTGCAGAAGTGCAGCGTTTGTTTTTAAAGCCTACAGATTTTTACAGAAACATACGTTTGCAATTAGGACAGTACTCTACGTTTGATTTTGATGGCAATTATAATAGAATGTCATACCAGTTTAATGGTAATATAAGTTATAAAAATAATTGGTGGACAGAGGTAGAGGCTACTTATGATCCTGTTTTTTATAGCAATGCAAACTTGCGTGGTGGTCCAAGATGGCGTTTTGCAGAACAGGGTGGTTTTGCGTTGTTTGCAGGTTCAGATAATAGAAGAAAATTTTATGCTACTGTTGGTTATGTTGGTAATAAAGGTGCAGAGGATACATTTAAATATAATAGGTATGTGTTTAGGTTTACATACCAGCCGATAGATGCTTTTAGTTTGTCTATGGATAATGAGTTTTCTACAGAGAATAGTAAAACACAATACATAACTAAGCGAGAAACAAGTGATGAGACTAGGTATATTTTAGGAGAAATAGATCAGAACACATTTAGTAGTTCTATACGTTTAAATTATAACTTAAATCCTAATTTAAGTTTACAATATTATGGTCAGCCTTTCATTTCTAGAGGTAGATATTCTAATTTTAATTATGTTAATAATCCCGTTGCTGGTAGTATTGATAATAGAGTAACACTGTTTAATGAAAATCAAATAACGGAAAATAATGGTGTTTATTTAATTGATGAAGATGTAGATTCTAATACAGATTATGAATTTGGAGATCCAGATTTTTCATTTGTACAATTTAGGTCTAATTTAGTGTTGCGCTGGGAGTACATACCAGGTTCCGAAATATTTTTAGTTTGGTCTCAAGGACTTACAGGTAATGTTAATCCTGATGATGCTTTAGGTAGAAGTTTAAATAGGCAGATTTTAGATCGTAAAAAGGATAATACAATTTTACTTAAGGCCACTTATAGGTTTATACTTTAAGTAAAAAACTGGTAGATATACTATTATGTGTTATTTTGCGTTTTTAAAAAGAAAACTAATCGACTAAAAAGATGATAAAAAAGAGTTTTATAGTAATGGCTGCTGTATGTATGTTTGGAAGTTCTTGTTCTACGGATAGTGATAAAGAAATTTTTTCAGAGAACAGCTTGGTGGGTACTTGGGTGATTTCTGATGTTACAAGGGAAGAATCCTCTGAGGTGAGTTTACCTCAAGAAATAGCAAAGAATCTTATAGATCAAGGTTGTAAAATAATTACATATACTTTTAATGCTGATGATACATTTGTTGGTAAGGATAAATTAAATTATTTTGTAATTGAATCTAATGGAGCGGGCATAGAAGTTGATTGTCCTGAAGAAACAGATACTTTAGTTGGTGCTTGGGATTTAGATGGCGACCAATTAACAATTACAGACCCTACAGGAGGAAAAACTGTTATTACGGTTGACTTAAATGGTAATACGCTAATTATTGCAGGGGAAGATATTGATGAAGGTAATTATGAAGGTTTAGATGTTGTTTTTACAAAAAACTAAAACCATTCTATTTAAAAAATAAAAAAGGACATTAGAAAAATCTAATGTCCTTTTTGTTTTATTGTATTTTAATTAATGAGCAACTAGCCAATTATCTCCTGTTCCTATTTCTACGTCTAAAGGAACCGCAAGCGAGTATGCATTTTCCATTTCTGTTTTAATAAGTGTTCTTACTTCTTCTAATTCTGTTTTGTGAGCGTCAAAAACAAGTTCATCATGTACTTGTAAAAGCATTTTGGTTTTAAAATTACCTTGAGTAAGTTTCTTGTGTATGTTAATCATTGCAATTTTAATAATATCTGCTGCGCTACCTTGTATTGGTGCGTTAACGGCGTTACGTTCTGCTGCTCCACGCACAACAGCGTTTCTAGAGTTTATATCTTTTAGGTATCTACGTCTTCCTAAAACTGTTTGTACATAACCATTGTCTCTTGCAAAGTCTACTAATTCACTCATGTACTTTTTAAGTTTTGGATACGTGTCGTAATAGGCGTCTATAAGTTCTTTGGATTCTCCTCTGCTTAAGTCTGTTTGGTTGCTTAATCCAAATGCAGATACACCATATATAATTCCAAAGTTTACTGTTTTTGCATTACTACGTTGCTCTCTAGTAACCTCTTCTAAAGGAACGTTAAATACTTTTGAAGCTGTAGAGGCGTGAATGTCTTCTCCGTTTTTAAATGCTTCAATCATTGTTGTTTCATCACTTAAAGCAGCAATTATGCGTAGCTCTATTTGTGAGTAATCTGCTGCTAATAGTGTGTAATTATCATCTCTTGGTACAAATGCTTTACGTACTTGCCTTCCGCGCTCTGTACGTATTGGTATGTTTTGTAAGTTAGGGTTGTTGCTACTTAGTCTTCCTGTAGCGGCAACAGTTTGCATGTAGTCTGTGTGTACACGGCCAGTGCTTTCTTCTACTTGTTCTGGTAAAGCATCAATATAGGTGCTTTTTAACTTGGCTAAACCTCTGTATTCTAGTATGTTTTTAATAATCTCATGATCTTGTGCAAGATAAGAGAGTACGTCTTCTGCTGTAGAATACTGACCTGTTTTTGTTTTTTTAGGTTTATCTACAAGTTTTAGTTTTCCAAAAAGTATTTCTCCTAATTGTTTTGGTGATGCTATATTAAATTCTTCGCCTGCAGCTTCATAAATACTAGTTTCTAGGTTTTTAATATCTATGTTTAACTCATTAGAGAGAGATTTTAAAAAGTCAACATCTAGGTTAATACCTTCTAGCTCCATATCTGCTAAAACGCTTAATAGTGGAATTTCTATGCTGTTAAATAAATCTTCTGTTTTTGCGTCTTTAAGTTCTGGTCTAAAGTGGCTTGCTAGTTGGTAAGTAATATCTGCATCTTCAACCGCATACTCTGTTTGTTTTTCTACAGGAACCTGGCGCATAGATAACTGGTTTTTACCTTTTTTACCAATTAATTCTGTTATGGAAATAGGAGTGTAGTTTAAGTATGTTTCGGCTAACACATCCATATTATGTCTCATATCAGGATTTATTAGATAGTGAGCTAGCATGGTGTCAAAATATGTTCCTTTTATAATAAGGTTGTATTTGCGTAATACTTTAATGTCGTACTTTAAATTCTGACCTACTTTTTCAATGTTTTCATCTTCAAAAAACGGACGTAATTGCTCTATGAGTTCTTGTGCTTCTTCCCTTGCTTCAGGAAAAGGAATGTAATAGCCTTTGCTGGCTTCCCAAGAAAAAGCAATTCCTACTAACTCTGCTGTAAGCGGATTTAGTCCTGTTGTTTCTGTATCAAAACAGACAGATGTTTGTTTCATTAAGTTCTGCAAAAACAATTTCATAGCCATTCCAGGTGCTACACTTTGGTATATGTGCGGAATGTCTTTGCTTGTTTTTCTGCTAGATAACTCTTGCTGTAATTGCGTAGCAGAAGCGGAATCGCCGCCGCCAAATAATGAAAACTGACCAGCTCCGGCAGCAGCTGTTTTGGTTGTTGTTTTGGTAGATTTGTCATTATTGCTACTTGTGGCTGCGGTAGTTGTTTCTGTAGCAAATGTTTTTATAAGGTTGTCAGCAAGTCTTCTAAATTCTAGCTCTTCAAATATAGAGGTGACTTTTGGTAAATCTGGTTGGTCTAATTCATATTCTTTTTCATTAAACTCTACGGGAACATCTAACATTATGCGAGCTAATTTTTTAGAAAGTAAGCCAAGTTCTTTGTTAGCTTCAATTTTCTCTTTCATTTTACCTTTTAGCTCGTGAGTGTTGTCTAGTAAGTTTTCCATGCTACCGTAAGCGGCAAGAAATTTTTTAGCTGTCTTTTCTCCAACGCCAGGTAGTCCTGGGATGTTGTCCACGGCATCTCCCATCATTCCTAAATAGTCAATAACTTGTTCGGGTCTTTCTACTTCAAACTTTTTTTGAACTTCTGGTATTCCCCAGGTTTCATAGCCTCCACCAAACATTGGTCTGTACATAAAAATATTTTCAGATACTAACTGAGCAAAATCTTTATCTGGTGTAACCATAAAAACTTTGTAGTTTTCTTTTTCTGCTTTTTTAGCTAATGTTCCTATAATATCATCGGCTTCAAAACCTTCTTTAACAATTACAGGTATGTGCATTGCCTTTAAGATGTTCTCTATGTATGGTATGGCTAATTTTATAGCTTCAGGTGTGGCATCACGGTTGGCTTTATAGGCTTCAAACATTTCTACACGATCTACACTTCCGCCACGATCAAAACAAACTGCTAAATGGTCTGGCCTTTCTCTTTTTATAACATCTAATAGTGAATTGGTGAAACCTAGTATTGCTGACGTGTCTAGTCCTTTAGAGTTTATTCTTGGATTTTTTATAAACGCATAATATCCTCTAAAAATAAGTGCGTATGCATCTAGTAAAAAAAGTCTTTTTTGATCTGCCATCTTATAATCTTAATTAAGTGTCAAAACTACTAATTGTTGTTTTGTATTTAGTCTTTCTTGTAAAAAGAATTTACGTGTTCGTTAGTGTTGCTCTCTTTGGTTGTTTTGCGATAGGTAAAACCAGGATGAACACAATAGCCACCTGTTTCTCCTTTTTTGTTCATTGCTAAAAAGCCAATCTGGAAATCTTCACGGTCTTTATTTTTAGCCATAATTCTTTTTACGCCTTCTTCGCAAGCTTCTTGTGGTGATTTCCCTTGTCGCATTAATTCTACAATTAAAAAACTACCAACTGTTTTAATTACTTCTTCGCCAACACCTGTAGCGGTTGCGCCGCCAACTTCATTGTCTACAAATAAACCAGCTCCAATTATTGGAGAATCTCCAATACGCCCACCAACCTTGTAAGCCATACCGCTAGTAGTGCAAGCACCAGATATATCTCCTTTTTCATCCATAGCTAGCATACCAATAGTATCGTGGTTTTCTATATTAATAATGGTTTCGTATTTAGATGTCTTTTTCCACTCTAACCAATCGTTTTTAGATTTTTCTGTAAGTAAGTTTTCTTTTTTAAATCCTTGTTCGTAAGCAAACTGTTCTGCACCCTTGCCAGCTAAAATTATATGTGGTGTTTCTTCCATAACCTTACGTGCTACAGAAACTGGGTGTACAATATTTTGTAAATAAACTACAGATCCGCAGTTGCCATCTTTGTCCATAATACATGCGTCTAATGTAACATTTCCGTCACGGTCTGGTCTGCCGCCTAAGCCTACTGTATTGTTGTTAGCATCTGCTTCTTCAATCATTACACCCTGTTCAACAGCATCTAAAGAGTTTCCGCCTTTGGCTAAAACTTCCCAAGCTTTATCATTGGCATTTTTAAAATTCCAAGTACAAATAGCAATTGGTTTAATTGTCTCTACTTTTAAATCGGGAGCAATTGTTTTTTTGTTATCACAAGATGCTAATAATGGAGCAGAGATGATGCCGGCTGTACTTAAAGATGAATTTTTTAAAAACTTTCTTCGTTTCATAATAGTAGGTTGACTAATTTTAGGCTTTAAATATAATGATTATGATTTTAGAAGTGTGTGCAAATTCATTGGAATCTGCCTTAAACGCAGAAAAAGCTGGTGCTACTAGAATGGAGTTGTGTATGGAGCTTGGTGTTGGTGGTGTAACTCCTTCTTATGGTCTTGTTAAAGCTGTGCTAAAAGCTGTGAATATACCTGTGCACGTATTGGTTAGGCCTAGAAGCGGAGACTTTACATATTCAGATTCTGAATTTGAAGTAATGAAGCAAGATATTGCTTTATGTGTAGAGCTTGGTTGTGCAGGTGTTGTTTCTGGCGTGTTGCATAAAAATTTCACTTTAGATAAGGAAAGAACTCAGTTGTTAATAGATGAAGCAAAAAATTTGCAATTCACTTTTCATAGGGCTTTTGATTGGCTTAAAAATCCAGAAGAAGTATTTTTAACATTGCAAAGTATGGGGGTTAATTATGTGTTGTCGTCTGGGCAGAAAGCTTCGGCTCTACTGGGTATTTCTTTACTTTCTAAATTAAATAAAAAGTCATCAACCTGTGTGGTAATGCCTGGAGGTGGATTAAGAGCAGATAATGTTATCAATTTTAAAAAAGAAGGGTTTAAAGCATTGCATATGTCTGGTGCTGCTTTTAATAAAACTTTAGATGGTGATGTGCCTTTGTCTATGAATTCTAGTTCTTTTTTGGTTGAAAACCAAGTGCCAATATCTAGTGTGGCTAATATACAGCAGGTAGTCGCATTGTTAAATAAGTCTTAAATAGATATTTCTCCTTGTTAAACAAATACCTTTGCAAAAAAATAGATTATGCTTCGTTGGGTTATTTTTGTCCTTGTTTATTCCGTTTTGGGTTTTTATGCTTTTCAGGCATTAAAAACTGCTACTAGAATTAATTGGCTTCATTACTTATATATTGCAGTTTCGCTTTTGGCTGTTTTTAATTTTATTTATCAATTTAGTGTTGGCAATGAAGGACGAGTAATTAGCATTCCTATGAGTTATGCTTTTGGTTTTCTATTAAGTGTAATGGCTTTTAATTTAGTGCTTATTATTTTTCTTTTTTCTGAGGATATTATACGTTTTTTAGCAGGAGTTTATACTAAGTTTTTTGGAGAGTCTAAAGAGTTTGCGCTGCCAAGCCGTAGGCGTTTTTTAAGTTTAATAGGTTTAGGTTTGGCTTCTTTGCCTTTTGGAGCTTTGCTTTATGGTATGGCTAAAGGGAAGTATAATTTTAAGGTTCTAAAGTATGAATTGGCTTTTGATGATTTGCCAGATGCTTTTGATGGATATCAAATTACACAAATATCTGATATACATAGTGGTAGTTTTGATGATGAAGAAAAAATTAAATATGCTATAGATTTAATTAACGAGCAAAAGAGTGATGTTTTGTTGTTTACCGGGGATATGGTAAATAATACAGCAGAAGAAATGGATCCGTGGAAAACAATATTTTCTAAGCTTGAAGCTAAAGATGGTAAGTACTCTGTTTTGGGGAATCATGATTATGGTGATTATGTTAGTTGGGATTCTGAAGAGCTAAAAGAAGAAAATTTAGATAAACTGAAGAGCACTCAAAAGGAAATAGGTTTTGATTTACTTTTAAATGATAGCAGATTTTTGCAAAAAGGAGAAGATAAAATAGCTTTAGTTGGAGTAGAGAACTGGGGTGTAGGAGGATTTAAAAAAGCAGGAGATTTAAAAAAGGCCAGTGCTAATATTGCAAAAGACGATTTTAAAATATTGATGAGCCACGACCCTTCTCACTGGGAGCATGAGGTTATTAAAGATGAATATCATTACCACTTAACGCTAAGTGGACACACACACGGTATGCAATTTGGAATTGAAATTCCTGGTTGGATTAAATGGAGTCCTATTAAATGGAGGTACCGCTATTGGGCTGGTATTTACAAAGAAATGGGGCAGTATATAAATGTTAACCGTGGTTTTGGCTTTTTAGGATATCCAGGCAGAGTTGGTATTTGGCCAGAAATAACTGTAATTACACTAAAAAAGAAAGAATTGGCATAGTTTTATGACTCAAATAGTTGTAAAAAGATGGGCTAAACTATATAATTTAACAATTTTTCTTACTTTTGATTAACAACCCAAAGATTTATTTATGTCTAAATTTGGAGAACTAATAGATTTACAAGTACCTGTATTGCTAGATTTCTATGCAGAATGGAATGAGCAATCATCACAAATGCACCCTGTTTTAAGGGATGTAGCTGCGGCACTAGGTGATAAAGGTAAAATTATTAAGATTGATGTAGATAAGAATAAAGAGCTTGCGCAAGCATTGCGAGTAAAAGGCTTACCTACATTGATGATCTACAAAAATGGCGAAATGGTTTGGCGCCAAAGCGGCGAACAAGACGCAAATACTCTTATTACTTTACTTAACGAGTATTTATAATATATAAAATCCTATTATTTAATTTATACTATTGCATAAAGCTAACCCAAGGTTAGCTTTATGTTAGTTGTTAGTGCTATCTAATACAGTAGCGCTTGTGTCTACTGTATTAGAGTCTGGTAAATCTGGATCTGTCATTGGTGGCTCTTCTGGAGTTTCTTCTCTTAATAGCCTTCTAGATCTGTTAAGGTGAGAGAATTTAGTTAAGAACTCTGTGGCAATTAATTCTTCTTTCTCTGCTAGTTCTGTTTCGTTATTTCTTTTAAGTATGTCTATTAGTCTAAAGTAGCTCTCTAGGTCACCTAAAATGTCATTTTCTCTAACATATTGTTGATCCAAGTCTAAGGTGTTGTAGTAGCTTAGGTTTTCTTGGTACTTAGTTTTTAACTGTGCAAAAAGTTCTCTTGCTTTTTTAGTTTCGCCTACTCTATAGTAGCCATCTACAAAAGGTTCTACAAAGGCGTAGTAGCCAAAGTAGTCTACAGGCATATTTGTCACAGCTATATTTATAATATCTTTTGCTTTTTCTATTTTATTTTCTTCAATAAGTTGTTCTGTAAGTCTGGCAAGGTTGCCTCTAAAGCTAATAGACTGTGATCTTGTTTGTGTGTCGTGGTAAATGTCAGGACTACCAGAGTTACCCCATTTCCATTTTTTAACAATACTGTACATTAGGTCGCTATCAATACGGCCTATTTCATACGGACTTGCATTTTTTGTTTTAATTGGTACTAGTTTGTATGCTAAACCATCTAATTGTAAATACTCTTTCATCCAAATGTATTCACCACTATCAAAACTACCTCCAGAGAAATAAATTGGACGTTTCCAATCATTATTTGCAAGTATATCTAACATTAATAAACGATTCTTGCTCAGAGCGCTAGGTAAATCAATATCTATATAGTCTACTATTAAATCTGCATCTTCAGGTTTAACTAATCCGCTTTCTAAAACATTTTTCTTGTTTACAGGTACGCGTATTTTTTTAGTAGGGTAGTATATTAAGTCTAAAAAGCTTTCTGGGTACTGACTAAGATCTGCTCCTTGCTGCTTGTATATGTATCTTATTTTATTTGTTGGTTTGTCACTCGCAATCCAGTTCATAAAATCTTTAATGTCTAACCTTTTGTCTTTAAATTGAGGTAAAGGTTGCTCGTAAACCACATCTCTAGATCCAAACCTGTATTTGTTGTGTGTTAATTGAGACGGAATAGGATCACTAGTGTATGCCTTTTTCTTCATTTGGTCTATATACCAATCTGTAGCAAATAAACTTGTGTTAATAACACGTACGTCTGTGCGGTAACCTTCAATTTCTTGTAAGTACCAAAGAGGAAAAGTGTCATTATCGCCAATAGTAAATATCATAGCTCCTGCATTTTCTTCTGTAGAGTCTAAGTATGATCTAGCGGTACTGTTTGCTGTAAATCTATCAGACCTATCATGGTCATCCCAGTTTTGAAAAGCCATAAGTGTTGGTACGGCTAATAAGCAAACAACTGTTATAATTGGAGCTATAATTTTTGCTGATGTTAGTTTTTTAAGTTCATCATATAAACCAGCAACACCTAATCCTATCCAAATTGCAAACACATAAAAAGAACCAACTAGGGAGTAATCTCTTTCTCTTGGTTGAAATATAGTTGGGTTGGTGTAAAACTGTATGGCTAAACCTGTAAATAAAAAGAATACCAATAATGCCCAAAATTGTTTAGGATCTCTTTTAATTTGAAAAAGAATACCAATAATACCTAATATAAGAGGTAAGAAAAAATAAGTGTTCCTTCCTTTGTTATTTGCAACATCACTTGGTAAGTTATCTTGACTGCCAACTAAATAGTTGTCTATAAAATTTATTCCGCTAATCCAATTACCGTGGTTGTTGTATCTACCTTGTAAATCATCTTGTTTGCCAACAAAGTTCCACATAAAGTAACGCCAGTACATGTAGCCAAACTGAAAATCCATCATGTATCTAATGTTGTCCCATATGCTTGGAGGTATTACTTCTACGTAATCTTTATCTAGAACCTCTTTTAAAAATCCAATGTATTGTTCTGTTGCTATTTCTCCGCTAGCGTGACCATTCTTTACTTCTTGGCATATGCTTCTTAATTGTGAATTTCCTAAATACTTTGGTTTTATTTTAAAATCTAGACCACCATAATATTTCATATAGTTTTCTGCATTTTCTCTAGACCACATTCTAGGTAAAAGTCCAACATGTTTTTTGTCTGGGCCTTGTTCTGCTTCTTTGTAGTTGTTTACAATAATGTATTTTCCTAGTTTTTCATCTTGCTCGTACTTCGGCTTGCCGTCTATTTTATCTCCACCAGAAGAAAAGGCATCAGAATAATATGCTCCATAAACAGGGCTGTCTACTCCTGGGTATTGTTCTCTGTTGTAATAGGCTAAAAGAGATCTAGCGTCAGACGGGTCATTTTCATTAATAACAACGTCTGCATTTGCACGTATTGGTAACATTAGCCATGTAGAAAAACCTAAAAATAAAAACATTAAACATAGAACAATTGTGTTTGCTGTTTTAAAGTTATTTTTTCTGGTATAATTTAATCCGTAGGCAAAAGCAATAATAAAAAGTAAACCCATTATTATAGAGCCAGAGTTAAAAGGTAGTCCAATACTGTTAATGAAGAACACTTCACTCCAACCAAATAATTTTAGAACGTATGTTAAAGAGAATTTGTAAACCAGCATTAAAATAGCAATAACGGCAATGTTAGCTATTAAAAAGTTTTTAACTGTGGTTTCTTTGTATTTTTTAAAGTAGAATAATAGTCCTATTGTTGGTATGGCTAAAAAGCCCATAAACTGTATACCAAAAGTAAGGCCTACTACAAAAGAGATCATAATAATCCATCTGTTTCCTCTTGGGTGGTCTAATTCATCTACCCATTTAAGACCTAGCCATAAAAGCAAAGCCATAATAAAACTTGCCATTGCGTAAACCTCTGTCTCTACAGCGTTAAACCAGAAGCTATCAGAAAAAGCAAAGGCTAAAGAACCAACTAAGCCACTACCTAGTATTGCAATAGCTTTGCTATTGGTTAATGCGCTGTTAGCTTCTTTAAGTATAATTTTTTTGGCCAAATTGGTAATAGACCAAAACATAAACAGAATGGTAAAAGCACTAGATGCGCCAGAAACAAAGTTTACCATACTTGCAATTTGAGTTTTGTCTGTTGCGAACATGGCAAAAAACGCACCTATCATTTGTAGTAAAGGTGCTCCTGGTGGGTGACCAACTTGTAATTTTGCAGAAGTTGCTATGTATTCACCAGCATCCCAAAAACTACTTGTAGGTTCTACAGTTATTAAGTAGGTAATAAATGCTATTAAAAAAGTTACCCAGCCAAGGATAGTATCCCATTTTTTAAAATTCTTAGAGAACATACAGTTTTTTGTTTATGAATTAAGGCGAATTTAGTAATAAATTGAGATATGAAAGATAAAATTTTATAAAGGTTTAACAAAGTTTTGAAAATTTTTTGAAAAATGTTTTGTGTAAACGAAAGTTTATTATAAATTTGCACCCTCAAAACAAACATTGGCCCATGGTGTAATTGGTAACACACCGGTTTTTGGTACCGACATTCAAGGTTCGAGTCCTTGTGGGCCAACCACTGTTAAGTAAAAACCCGATATCAACTTGATATCGGGTTTTTTGTTTTTAATGGTTTATGTGATCTTCGCTGTCTGTGCTGTCCTCTTCAGGTAGTTCTAAGTCTGTGTTATTGTTGTTAATGCTTTCGTAATCGTCATTAGCATTTTCGTCATGTAGTTTGTCTAATTCATCTATATCCTCATCAATTTCGTCTAAAATGGTATTCATTTTACGTTTGTCTTTAATCATAGCGCCGGTCATAATTAAGCTAGTTCCTATTATCACAAAAAGTAAAATTCCAGAATCAAAAGTTTCTATTTGTGCTTCTTGTGGTATTGCATAAAATAATAAAACGGTAATTAATCCTCTAGGGGCAATAAAAAGTTGTGGTAAAATATCGCTACCAACAAAAACACGTAGAATTATAAATCTAATTACATATATAGATATAATTATTAGAATACTGGTAATTGCTACGTTAATGCTAAATAAAGAAGAGATGACGATGGTGATGCCAAAAATAACAAAGAAGAACGTACGTACTACAAAAGCTGTTTCTAGTGTAATAATATGTAGTTCGTGGTAAATTTGCTCTGCTCGCTCTTTATTTAGGTATTTAGATAGGAATCCGCCAAAGAACAAGTTCATGTTGGCAATTATAAGTCCAAATATTAAAATAATAATTAAAGATGATAAGTGAAGTTTTTTGCCTAAAGCATATAAGAGTAAGAGCACTGCAATTAGTAAAAACTGTTTTGCTTGTGATTTTATTTGCTGAAAAACCAATATTATGGCATAACTAGCAATTATAGATATCACTATTGTTAAGCCAATATTACCCGCAAAACCTGCAGCGCCATTACCAGCACCTTCGGTTGGGTTTAAATTACCCGTTAAAAAATAAAACATCATAATTCCCATAATGTCAGAGAAGGTGCTCTCGTAAATATGAAATTCTTTTTTATTTTCTGACAACCCGCTAACACTAGGTATAATTATAGCGCTAGATAATATGGACAAGGGTGTTGCGTATAGCCAAGCAGATTGCATTGTCATACCGTCTATAAACTGATGTAAAATTAAGGCTGCAACATATGCAGAGGCTATAAGGCCAACTAGTGCAATGGCCATAGATTTTAAAATAGGAACTAATTTTTCTCTTTTAAGTTTTAACTCTAGCGCTGCCTCTAGCACAATCATAATAAGTCCAACAATACCTAGTAGTTCTAGTGATGGAAAAAAATTAATGCTGTCTTCTCCAATAAATTCTAATACGTATTTTAAAATAACACCTAAAACAATAAGCATTAATACAGATGGAATGTTAGTTTTTTTAGAAATTCCGTTAAAAAGAAATGAGATAATAATGATAACCGATGCGGCAATAATAAGATTGTAAGAGGATAATATTTCCATTTTTGGATATTAGTTTGTGTTTAGTTTTTAAAAATATACATAATTACCTAAACAACAGTGAGGATCGCTTTATTTTGTGAAAAATAATATGTATATTTGCATCGCTGAAAGAATATACTGTATTCATGAGGGGACTTAATAGTCCCCTCTTTTATTAACTATACTTTTTTTGGTTTAATAAAATTTCTGTAAAAAGAGTTATGTTTAAAGAGCAAGTTACATCTTTGTTGGAAGGGGCTTTAAAAGAAAACCCATCATTGTTTTTAATTGATTTTACTATAACACCAGATCATAAAATTAATATTGTTTTAGATGGTGATAATGGTGTTACGCTTAAAGATTGTGTGGCGGTTAGCAGAGCTATAGATCACAACTTAGATAGAGAAGAGCAAGACTTTTCTGTAGAGGTTGCTTCAGCGGGAGCTTCTACGCCATTGGTTTTACCTAGACAGTATACAAAAAATATTGGCAGAAAATTAGAGGTAAAAACAATAGAAGGTCGTAATTTTGAAGGAGAATTAACTGCTGCAACGGAAGATACCATTACTCTAGAGTGGAAAGCAAGAGAGCAGAAGCCCGTAGGTAAAGGTAAAGTTACTGTTCAGAAAAAGGAAGAAATTTCATTTTCTGATATTAAGGAAGCAAAAGTTATATTAAAATTTTAATAAATAAATCAATATGGAAAATATTGCGCTAATAGAATCTTTCTCGGAATTTAAAGATGATAAATTCATAGATAGGGTAACGTTAATGGCAATTTTGGAAGAAGTGTTTCGTAACGCTTTGAAAAAGAAATTTGGTTCTGATGATAACTTTGATATTATTATAAATCCTGATAAAGGGGATTTAGAAATATGGAGAAATCGTGTTGTTGTAGAAGACGGTGAAGTAGAAGAACCTAATGAAGAGATTTCATTAACAGATGCGCGTAAGATTGAACCAGATTTTGAAGTAGGAGAAGATGTATCTGAAGAAGTGAAGCTTATAGATTTAGGAAGACGTGCAATTTTAGCATTACGCCAAAATTTAATAGCTAAAATTCATGAGCATGATAATACTACTATTTATAAGCAGTTTAAAGATCTAGAAGGGGAGATATACACGGCAGAAGTGCATCATATTAGGCATAGAGCGGTTATTCTTGTTGATGATGAGGGGAATGAAATTGTAATGCCTAAAGACAGGCAAATACCTTCAGATTTCTTTAGAAAAGGAGATAATGTTCGTGGTATTATAGAAAGTGTAGAGCTAAAGGGTAATAAGCCTTCTATTATTATGTCTAGAACATCGCCTAAATTCTTAGAGCAATTATTTTTTCAAGAGATACCAGAGGTTTTTGATGGTTTAATTACTATTAAAAAAGCAGTACGTATCCCTGGAGAAAAAGCAAAAGTGGCTGTAGATTCTTATGATGATCGTATAGATCCTGTTGGTGCCTGTGTGGGTGTAAAAGGTTCTAGAATACATGGTATTGTAAGAGAATTAGGAAATGAGAATATTGATGTTGTTAACTGGACTAGCAATCCACAATTGTTAGTTACAAGAGCATTAAGTCCTGCAAAAATATCATCGGTTAAGTTAAACGATGAGAAAATGACTGCGCAAGTTTACTTAAAACCAGATGAGGTTTCAAGAGCAATTGGTAGAGGTGGTCATAATATTAGATTGGCAGGGCAATTAACTGGTTATGAGATTGATGTATTCCGTGAAGGAGTAGAAGAGGATGTTGAGTTAACAGAGTTCTCTGATGAAATTGATAGCTGGATTATAGAAGAATTTAAGAAGATTGGTTTAGATACTGCAAGAAGCGTATTAGAGCAAGATTCTCAAGATTTAGCAAAGCGTACAGATTTAGAAGTTGAAACTATTTTAGAAGTTGTGCGCATACTTAAAGAAGAATTAGAAGATTAAGCTATATATTAGCAAAAATTTAAGAATACGAATACTTGTTTATGGCAGAGAATGCAACAATAAGGCTCAATAAGGTCCTCAGGGAATTAAATATTTCTTTAGATAGGGCTATAGACCATCTTTCGTCCAAAGGACATGAGGTGGAGGCAAGGCCTACTACTAAGATTTCCAATGAGGTGCATCAAATTCTTTTGGATGAATTCCAAACGGATAAGAGCAAGAAAGTTGCTTCTAAGGAAGTTGGCGAGGAAAAACGTAAAGAAAAAGAAGCGCTTAGATTGCAATTGGAAAAAGAGCAAGAAGAAAAGCGTTTGGCAAGAGAGAAAAGAGCAGCTGCGCAAGAGGTTGTTAAGGCTAAAGCAGAATTATCTGGCCCAAAGACTGTTGGTAAAATAGATCTTGATGCAGGTAAAAAGAAGCCAGCTCCTGTTGAGGAAAAAGTAACTCCTAAAGAAGAAAAACCTGTTCAGGCTAAAAAGCCAGTGGTTAAAGAAGAGTCTAAGCCGGTTGAAAAACCTGTGGCAAAAGAATCTACAACCATAAAAACGGGTAAAGTTGAGTTAGCGGGTCCTAAAACTGTTGGTAAGATAGATTTAGATGCGGGTAAAAAGAAGTCTGCTCCTGCAGCTAAAAAGCCTGCTCCTGTTAAAAAAGAAGAGCCAAAAGCAAAAGTTGAAGCGGAAAAACCAGCTGAGACTACTGAGGCAGAAGCTAAGGAGAATACGGTTATAACTACTCAATATCAAAAATTATCTGGACCTAAGCTTACGGGTGCAAAAATTGATTTGTCTAAGTTTAATAAGCCTAAAAAGAAAGAAGCTCCTAAGAATGCTGCTGGTGCTGGAGGTGATAAGAAAAAACGCCGAAAGAGAATTGTTAGTAATAACAAGCCAGGTGGTAATAATAGAGGTGGACAAGGTGGAAATAACAGGGGTAAATCTGGACCAGGGAAAGGAAGATTTAATGCTCCAGTTGTAAAAGTTGAGCCTACTGAAGAAGAAGTTCAAAAGCAGGTTAGAGAAACTTTGGAGAAACTTCAAGGTAAGTCTAAAAAAGGAAAAGGAGCTAAGTATAGAAGAGATAAAAGAGATCAGCACCGTCAACAGACAGAGAAAAATCTTGAGAAGCAAGAAGCAGAAAGTAAAATCTTAAAAGTAACAGAGTTTGTTACTGTTGGTGAGGTTGCTACTATGATGGAGGTTTCTAGTACTCAGATAATATCTGCTTGTATGTCATTAGGAATTATGGTGACGATGAATCAGCGTTTAGATGCTGAGACATTATCTATAGTTGCTGAAGAGTTTGGATACGAAGTTGAGTTTATTGCTGCAGAGATTGAAGAATCTATTGTGGAAGAGGTTGATGCTCCTGAAGATTTAAAAGAAAGAGCTCCTATTGTAACGGTAATGGGTCACGTAGATCATGGTAAAACATCTTTATTGGATTACATTCGTAAAGAGAATGTAATTGCTGGTGAAAGTGGTGGTATTACACAGCATATTGGTGCTTACGGGGTTCAGTTGGATAATGGACAAAAAATAGCGTTCTTGGATACTCCGGGTCACGAGGCCTTTACGGCAATGCGTGCACGTGGTGCTCAAGTAACGGATATTGCAATTATAGTTGTTGCGGCAGATGATGATATTATGCCTCAAACAAAAGAAGCTATTAGTCATGCACAAGCGGCTGGAGTTCCTATAATTTTTGCAATAAATAAAATAGATAGACCTACTGCAAATCCAGATAAAATTAAGGAAGGTTTAGCGCAGATGAACTTATTGGTTGAAGATTGGGGTGGAAAAATTCAGTCTCAAGATATTTCAGCTAAAAAGGGAACTGGTGTTAAAGAGCTTTTAGAGAAAGTTTTATTGGAGGCTGAGTTGTTAGAGCTTAAAGCAAATCCTAAAAAGTTAGCTTCAGGTACAGTAGTAGAGGCGTTCTTGGATAAAGGTAGAGGTTATGTTTCTACAATTTTAGTACAAGCCGGTACTTTAAAAATAGGTGACTATGTATTAGCTGGTACTTGTAGTGGTAAAATTAAGGCAATGCAAGATGAACGTGGTAATAACGTTCAAGAGGTTGGTCCTTCTACGCCAATATCTATTTTAGGTTTAGATGGTGCGCCACAGGCAGGTGATAAGTTTAATGTGTTAGAGGATGAGCGTGAGGCTAAGCAAATTGCTTCTAAGCGTTCTCAATTACAAAGAGAACAATCTGTGCGTACGCAGCGTCATATTACTTTAGATGAAATTGGTAGGCGTATTGCTTTAGGAGACTTTAAAGAGCTTAATATTATTCTTAAGGGTGATGTTGATGGTTCTGTTGAAGCACTTACAGATTCTTTCCAGAAACTTTCTACTGAAGAAATACAAGTAAATATTATACACAAAGCTGTTGGTCCTATTACGGAGTCAGATGTATTGTTAGCTTCTGCTTCAGATGCAATTATTATTGGGTTTAATGTAAGACCAATGGGTAATGCAAGAGCAATTGCAGAAAAAGAGGAAATAGATATTAGAATGTATTCTATTATTTATGCTGCAATTAATGATCTTAAGGATGCAATGGAAGGTATGCTTTCTCCTGAAATGAAAGAGGAGATACTTGGTACTGCAGAAATACGTGAGACCTTTAAGATATCTAAGGTAGGTACAATTGCAGGTTGTATGGTGTTAACAGGTAAATTGGTTAGGAATGCGGGTATACGTTTAATACGTGATGGTGTTGTAATTTACACAGGAGAACTTGCTTCTTTAAAACGATTTAAGGATGATGCTAAAGAAGTTGCTAAAGGGTATGATTGTGGGCTTCAAGTTAAAAACTACAATGATATTAAGGAAGGTGATATAGTTGAAGCTTTCCAAGAGGTAGCGGTTAAAAAGAAATTGAAATAATAATTTCTAAATCATATAAAAAAAAGCGACTCAGAAATGAGTCGCTTTTTTGTTTTATGTTAATCTAGTATTTATTCCTTTTGATTAGATATTAATACTGCTGAAGGGTATTTTGTTTTAACTGTCTTTAGCTTCTGTTGGGCTTCGTTTATGTTGTTGAAATTACCAAGCGTAATGCTGTGTATGTTTTGGTTGCTTTTTAGCTTAGTGCTCATTCCTGGGAAATTTCTTTTTGCTTCAGATTTTATTTTATTCGCTTCGGCTATGTTTGTGCTTTGGTGTATTTGTATGGCAAAGGGAGGAGCTAGTAATGTGTTTTGGTTAACTGTTGTTGTTTTGTTTTCTTCTTCGTTTATTGATATTTCGCTTTCTTGTGCAAAACATAGTGTAGAGAAAAAAGTCAGAAAAAATAGACTGATGTAGATCTTTGTTGTTTTCATATGTATTGGGTTTTGTTTCTTATAAAATTAGTGTTTTATTTTGTTGCATAAAAATGTTGTCTATTTATCGGTGTATAATTGGTGGTTCGGCTTTAGATTGTGTTTTTTTATTTTTCTTACTGGTTAGCTATTAAAATGGTATTCGTTTGTGTTGTGTCTTAGTAAGCTGTGTGGTAAAACTTATTGTTGGGGCTTCCGGTGTTTATTTTGCAATTTTATTTGTTACTCTCTCTCTCTCTCTCTCTCTCTCTTTCTGTGTTTATAGGTTATTTTTTAAGATTCTTATGTTGTTTACTGTTGGTGTTCTCTTCTTTGTTGGGTTGGATATGTAAAAAAAAACTCAGGTATAATATTGGTGCGTAGTGTTTTTGTTTGCTTAACATTGAATTTGTGATTTCGTTTTATTTAAGTAAGTTTTTAATTTGTTCAATTAGGTTATAAAAAAAAAGAGCGACCCATTTCTGGATCGCTCTTTTAATTGTGTTTGTATAGATTATTTTTCCTTTTGGTCTGCAATTAAAAATGCGTTAGGATACTTTTTGTGTACTTCTATTAGTTTTTGTTGAGCTTCAAATTTTGTGTTAAATTTTCCTATTCTCACCTTGTAATTTGGTTGGTCAAAACTAATTTCTGAAAACCAGTTTGTAAAGCTTTCTTGTGCTTCGCTTTTTTTGCTGTTAGCTTTACTGGGGCTTTGGCTAGAGTGTATTTGTATAGTGTAGTATTTTGATGTTTTATTGATTTCAGTGTATAAATCTAAAAGCTTCTCAAGGCT
Organism: Cellulophaga sp.; assembly: GCF_039943695.1. NCBI lineage: Bacteria > Pseudomonadati > Bacteroidota > Flavobacteriia > Flavobacteriales > Flavobacteriaceae > Cellulophaga > Cellulophaga sp. The sequence continues at coordinate 32,493 of NZ_JBDVAA010000217.1, forward strand.
TTTGTCTTGCTTTATAGTAACGTCTCCTTCTTGAGCAAAACAAAAAGTGCTTAGGGTAAGGCATATTATGCTTGTATAAAGTGTTTTCATTAGTTGTGCGTGTTAATATTAATAAGCTTATGCAAATGTAAATTATTATAAATCAAACATAACGCATAAATATTATTTAGAACAATTATAAATTATAAATTATCAATCCCTTAACATTTCCAAATTTAAGTCTATGTCGTATTTTTGCGTTCAATTTAAGAAGCGATATAGGGCGTGTGCCTGTTATATAGTAATTATCGTGCCAGGATTTCGATAGAAATATTTTAAATATGAAAAAGGTTTTATACCGTAATCAACTTTCTAAATTTTTGGGTGTCAATCTGATAGCTGCAATGCTATTTTCAGTATCCCTATTTTCTCAATCAGAAAATGCTGATCCTGCAAAGGGGAAACAGATCTTTAATCAAAATTGTGCATCATGTCACTCTTTGGATAGAAAAGGAACTGGTCCTGCTTTAAGGAATGTAGAGTCTCGTTTAGAGGAAGAAGGTTTAGATCGTGAGTGGATTTATGCGTGGGTTAAAAATAGTTCAGGTGTTATTAAGTCTGGGGACTCTTATGCTAATAAGATTTTTGCAGAGTATAGCAATACTGCAATGACTGCTTTTCCTACATTAAGTAATGGAGATATTGATAATATCTTGGCTTATACAGCTGCAGTAGAAGAAAAGCCTGCTGCTAGTGCTGCTGTTCCTGTTTCAGGTGATGTATCAGGTGGTTCCTCTAGTGGGGTTTCTAATGAGATTATCTTAGGAGCGTTGGCTTTGGTTTTTGCGTTGTTGGTTGCTATGTTGTTTATGGTTAACAAGACTTTGCGTAACATTGCTAAAGCTAATGGTATTGATGTTGAGAGAGAAAGAGCTGAAAAACGAATTCCTATTTGGAAAGCGTTTGTTCAAAACCAGTTTTTGGTTTTGGTTTCTGTTGTATTCTTGTTATTAACTAGTGCTTACTTTGTATATGGTTACTTTATGCAAGTGGGTATAGATCAGGGTTACGAGCCAGTTCAGCCAATTCATTTTTCTCATAAAGTTCATGCTGGAGATAATAAGGTAGATTGTAAGTATTGTCATTCTTCTGCTAGGGTTTCTAAGACTTCGGGTATTCCGTCTTTGAATGTTTGTATGAATTGTCATAAATCGATATATGAGTACAAGGGTAATCCAGAGGGTCCTTCTCAGTCTGATATTGAAAATGGTTATACAAATGAGTTCTATACTAAGGAGATTAAAAAGCTTTATGCTGCTGTTGGTTGGGATGAAGAAGGTCAAAAATATACTGGTGAGTCTAAGCCTGTAGAGTGGGTTAGGATACATAATTTACCAGATTTTGTTTACTTTAATCACTCTCAGCACGTAAGTGTTGCTGGAGTTGAGTGTCAGACATGTCACGGTCCAATTGAGGAGATGGAAGTTGTTAGTCAGCATGCTCCATTAACTATGGGGTGGTGTATTAACTGTCATAGAGAAACAAATGTGAAAATGGAAGGTAATGCTTATTATGATAAAATTCATGAAGAGCTTTCTAAAAAGTATGGTGTAGAGAAGCTTACGGCTGCTATGCAAGGTGGTTTAGAATGTGGTAAGTGTCACTATTAATTGATTGTAAAAGAAGATAATTTCAGATATATCGTATGTCATCAAACAAAAAATATTGGAAAAGCGAAGCGGAGTTAAATCCTAACGATTCCATTGTTGAGGCGCTAAAACAGAACGAATTTGTTCAGGAGATACCTGTTGAAGATTTCTTAGGTGATAAGGAAGGTTTAGCAGCAAGTTCTACTAATAGAAGGGATTTCTTAAAGTATGTAGGTTTTAGTACTGCTGCTGCAACAATGGCTGCTTGTGAAGGGCCGGTTGTAAAATCAATACCTTATGTTGTTCAGCCAGATCAAATTATACCTGGTGTTGCTAATTATTATGCAACAACAATAGCAGATGGTTTTGACTTTGCAAGTGTTTTGGTAAAAACTCGAGAGGGTAGGCCAATAAAAATTGAAAATAATACAGATGCTAAAGTAAACGGGTCCGCAAATGCTCGTGTGCAAGCTTCTGTTTTGTCATTATATGATAGTAAGAGATTGCAGGGTCCTGTGTCTAAAGGGGAGGCTGTTGAGTGGTCTGCTTTAGATGGTGTGGTTAAGTCAAAATTAACTGCGTTGAAGGGTTCTGGTAAGCAAATTGCATTATTAACGCAAACTTACGCTAGTCCATCTACTTCTAGATTGATTGCTGAGTTTAAGGAGGTTTACGGTGAAAATGTAAATCATGTTACTTATGATGCTATTTCTGCTGATGCTGCATTAAATGCTTTTGAGGAAAAGTATGGTGAAAGAGCATTAGCTGATTATAACTTTGAGAAAGCTGAGTTGATTGTTTCTTTTGGGGCAGATTTTCTTGGTGATTGGCAAGGTGGTGGATATGATAGTGGGTATTCTGCTGGTCGTGTTCCAAAAAATGGAAAAATGTCAAGGCACATTCAGTTTGAGGCAAATATGTCGTTAACTGGTGCTAATGCAGATAAAAGAGTGTTGTTAACTCCTACGCAGCAGAAAATTGCTTTAGCTAAATTTTACGCTAAAGTAATGAATGTGTCTGTAGGTGGTGAGTTGCCTGCTGCTGTAGAAAAAGCTGTTTTAGCTACTGCAGAAGAGTTTAAAAAGGCTAAAGGTAAAGCTGTTGTTGTAACAGGTTTAGATGATAAAGATGCTCAAGCGATTGTTTTGGCAATTAATGAAAAGCATTCTAGTGTTGCTTTTGATGCTAAGGCACCAAAATATGTAAGACAAGGTAGTGTTAAGGCTGTTGCTAAATTAATGGCAGATATGAAAGCCGGTAAGGTGGGTCTGCTTATTATGGATGGTGTAAACCCTGCTTATACAATGCCAAATTCGGCTGAGTTTACAGATGCATTGTCTAAGGTAGATTTATCTGTTGCTTTTTCACAAAGTAATAATGAGACTGTAGCTGTGTCTACTTATGCTGCTGCTGCTCCTAATTACTTAGAGTCTTGGGGTGATGTTCAAATTAAAAAAGGACATTATGCATTAATACAGCCAACAATTAAAGAGATTTTTGATACGCGTCAATTCCAATCATCGTTACTAGTTTGGATGGGATCTGATAAGACGTATTATGATTATATTAAGGAAACTTGGAGTTCTTCTGTGTTAGGAGGCGGAAAGTGGAATCAGGCGTTACATGATGGTGTTTATAAAGCACCTGCTACTATTGTAGATGTTGTTGAGGAAACTGTTGCTTCAGTTGTTTCTGAAGAAGAGTCGATAGTGTCATCTCTAGTAGATTTATCTATGGCGGCTTCTAAGTTATCTAAGGCATCTTCATCTGGTATGGAGTTAGCTTTGTACTCTAAGGTGGGTATGGGAGATGGTCAGCAGGCTAATAATCCATGGTTGCAAGAGTTTCCAGATCCAATTACTAGAGTATCTTGGGATAATTATGTTACTGTATCTAAAGCTGATGCTGAAAAGTTAGGTCTTGTTAATGATCATGTGGCTAACGGTGGTTTAGATGGTAGTAAGGTAAACCTTAAAGTGGGAGATGTTGAGTTAAAAGAGGTTCCAGTAATTATTCAGCCAGGTCAAGCGCCAGGTTCTGTTGGGCTTTCTTTTGGTTACGGAAGAAAATCTGGTTTACAAGCAGAAATGCAAACAGGTGTTAATGCGTATGCATTATATCAAGGAGGTGTTTCTAATCAATCTGTATCTGTGTCTAAAGCAGAGGGTATGCATGAGTTTGCTTGTGTGCAGCTTCATAAGACATTAATGGGTAGAGGTGATATTATCAAAGAAACTACATTAGAAATTTTTAATACTAAAGATCACGCAGAATGGAATCCAGTTCCTCAGGTGTCTTTAAATCATAACGAAGTAGATGCTGTTTCAGTTAGTCTTTGGGATGATTTTGATCGTTCTGTTGGTCATCACTTTAATTTATCAATAGATTTAAATGCATGTACTGGTTGTGGGGCTTGTGTTATAGCTTGTCACGCTGAAAATAATGTACCTGTTGTTGGTAAGGATGAAGTGCGTAAGTCTAGGGATATGCACTGGTTGCGTATAGATAGATATTATTCTTCTGAAGATACTTTTGAAGGGGATAATGTTAAGAAAGATGAATTTGATGGTTTAACTGGAGATAAGGGTTCTTTAAGTGGATTTGGTGAGTTGGAAGATCCTTCTGCTAATCCTCAAGTAGCTTTTCAGCCAGTAATGTGTCAACACTGTAATCACGCTCCATGTGAAACAGTTTGTCCTGTTGCTGCAACATCTCACAGTAGACAAGGTCAAAACCATATGGCGTATAATAGATGTGTTGGTACAAGATATTGTGCAAACAACTGTCCGTATAAAGTACGTCGTTTTAACTGGTTCTTGTATAACAACAATGACGAGTTTAATTACCATATGAATAACGATTTAGGAAAAATGGTAATTAATCCAGATGTAAATGTTCGTTCTCGTGGAGTAATGGAGAAATGCTCTATGTGTATTCAAATGACTCAAAAGTCTATTTTGGATGCTAAGAGAGACGGGCGCACAGTAAAAGATAGTGAGTTTCAAACGGCTTGTTCTGCTGCATGTAGTAGTGGTGCAATGGTATTTGGAGATGTAAATGATAAAGAAAGTGAGGTTGCTGAGTTGAAAGAAAGTAACCGTATGTATCATTTATTAGAGCACATTGGTACAAAACCAAATGTTTTCTATCATGTTAAAGTGAGAAATACACAAGAATCATAATTAATTAACGGAACGTAACTAGAACATAAATTATGGCGTCGCATTACGAAGCACCTATACGAAAACCCCTAGTAATTGGAGATAAAGGATACCACGATGTAACTGTGGATATTGCTGCTCCTGTAGAAGGGAAAGCAAACAAACAGTGGTGGATTGTTTTCTCTATTGCATTAATAGCATTCCTTTGGGGAGTTGGTTGTATAATATACACAGTATCTACAGGTATCGGTACTTGGGGATTAAATAAAACAGTAGGCTGGGCCTGGGATATTACCAACTTTGTATGGTGGGTAGGTATTGGGCACGCGGGAACATTAATTTCTGCAGTACTATTGCTGTTTAGACAAAAATGGAGAATGGCTATTAACCGTTCTGCAGAGGCAATGACAATTTTCTCTGTAGTGCAGGCAGGTTTATTTCCAATAATACACATGGGGCGTCCTTGGTTGGCGTATTGGGTATTACCTATTCCTAACCAATTTGGTTCTTTATGGGTAAACTTTAACTCACCATTATTATGGGATGTATTTGCAATTTCTACTTACTTATCAGTATCATTAGTTTTCTGGTGGACTGGTCTTTTGCCAGATTTTGCAATGTTACGTGATAGAGCTGTTAAGCCGTTTCAGAAGAAAATATACAGTTTAGTAAGTTTTGGTTGGACGGGTAGAGCAAAAGATTGGCAGCGTTTTGAAGAGGTTTCTCTTGTGTTAGCAGGTTTGGCAACTCCACTTGTACTTTCTGTACATACTATTGTATCTTTTGATTTTGCCACTTCGGTTATACCAGGATGGCATACAACAATTTTCCCTCCATATTTTGTGGCAGGTGCAATTTTCTCAGGATTTGCAATGGTGAACACGCTTCTTATTATTATGAGAAAAGTGTGTAGCTTAGAAGCGTATATTACAGTGCAGCATATAGAGTTAATGAACATTGTAATTATGATTACTGGTTCTATAGTTGGTTGTGCATATATTACAGAGTTGTTTATGGCTTGGTATTCTGGTGTAGAATACGAGCAATACGCTTTCTTAAACAGAGCAACAGGACCTTATGCTTGGGCATACTGGGCAATGATGTCTTGTAATGTTTTCTCTCCGCAATTTATGTGGTCTAAGAGATTGCGTACTAGTATTATGTTCTCTTTTGCTATTTCTATTGTAGTAAACATAGGAATGTGGTTTGAGCGTTTTGTTATTATTGTAACATCATTACATAGAGATTATTTACCATCTTCATGGACAATGTTCTCTCCTACGTTTGTAGATATAGGTATATTTATTGGTACAATAGGTTTCTTCTTTGTATTGTTCTTATTATACTCTAGAACATTCCCTGTAATAGCGCAGGCAGAAGTAAAATCTATTTTGAAAGCTTCTGGTAGTAAGTACAAGAAGTTAAGAGATGCAGGTAAACCTATGTATACTATGCCAGAAAAAACAATTTATACTAATACTGTTGCAGCTACACCTGTAGAAGCAAAAGAAGAGGTTGTAGTTGGTAATGAGGAAGAAAAGGTTTCGGACTTATTAAGTTCTTTAGGTAAGTTTGATGTTGCTACTGATACACCAGATGACTTAAAGCAAGTTAAAGGTATTGGTCCGCAAATGGAACAAACATTAAACCAGATTGGGATATATAGTTTTGCTCAGGTTAGTAAAATGACACAGAAAGAGTATGATCTATTAGATTCTATTACAGGGTCTTTCCCAGGAAGAGCACAAAGAGATGATTGGGCTGGACAAGCCAAGAACTTAAATAACAATAAATAATTATGGCATCTAAAGTTATTCACGCATTTTATAATGATGATGATATATTGATGCTCGCTGTTAAGAAAGTAAAAGCAGCTAAGCATCATATAGAAGAGGTATATTGTCCTTTTCCTGTTCACGGGTTAGACAAAGCTATGGGGCTTGCTCCTACTAGAATAGCCATAACTGCTTTTATTTATGGTTGTATAGGCATTACAATAGCAACTCTTATGATGAATTACATCATGATAGAAGATTGGCCTCAGGATATTGGTGGTAAACCTAGTTTTAGTTACCTAGAAAATATGCCGGCCTTTGTTCCAATTATGTTTGAACTTACTGTGTTTTTTGCAGCTCACTTAATGGTTATAACTTTTTACATGAGAAGTAAATTGTGGCCTTTTAAACAAGCTGAAAATCCAGATGTAAGAACAACAGATGATCTATTTTTAATGGAAATAGAAATTCATGATAATGAAGAAGAATTAAAATCTTTGTTAGCAGACACAGGAGCAGTAGAAATTAATATTTCAGAAAAATAGTCTTAATAACAGTTATGAAGATATTTAAAAATATAGGTTTGGTTTTAGGAATAGCTCTTCTTATGGCATCTTGTGCAGATAAGAACAGTCCTAATTACCAATATATGCCTAATATGTACGAGGCAGTAGGTTATGAAACGTACCAAAAAGTAGATTTTTTACCTAGCGGTATGGAAGCTGGTTTGCCAGTAGAAAACACTATATCTAGAGGTCATATGCCTTATGAGTTTGCTAATGATATTGAAGGTAAAGAATTAGCTCGTTTGCAGGCTAGCCCATTAGACTCTTTAAAAACAGAAGTTAATTTAACCAAAGGTAAAGAGTTGTATGCTATTAACTGTGCAATTTGTCATGGTAATAAGGGTGATGGTCAAGGGAATTTAGTGAAGAGAGAGAAAATATTAGGTGTTCCTAATTATGCAGATGCAGGAAGAAATATTACAGTAGGTAGCACTTACCATACTATATATTACGGATTAAATTCTATGGGTTCTTACGCTAATCAACTTAATCACGATGAACGTTGGCAAGTTGCGGAATACGTAATGCAATTGAAACAAGACTTAACTAAATAATACATAGATTAAGAATATGTACACTTTTTCAAACAGACTAAAAATAGCTTCTTTTATATTAATGGCTGTTGGTGCTATAGGTATTGCAATAGGCTTTATCTCTATGCCTAGCACAGTAGAAGATGCTAAAGAAATTGTAGCTAGCCATACTAGTGGTCACGGAGATCATGAAGTTGCTGCAGAAGATCATAAATCAGATGCTCATGGCAATACTGCTCACGCAGAAGGTCATGATAGTAGTCATGATGAGCATTTATTACATCAATTGCGAAATAAACCTTGGGCTGCATTGTATGTTGCTGCTTTCTTTTTCTTTATGATAGCATTAGGTGTATTAGCATTTTATGCAATACAAAGAGCAGCACAAGCAGGTTGGTCTCCTTTATTATTTAGAGTAATGGAAGGTATAACGGCTTACTTGGCACCAGGAGGTATTATTGTTTTTGTAATATTACTTGCTTCTGTAGCGCATTTGAACCATTTATTTGTTTGGATGGATGCTGATGTTGTAGCTCACGATAAATTATTGCAGGGTAAAGCGGGTTACTTAAATGGAACTTTCTTTTTAATAAGAGCTGCTATTTTCTTAGGAGGATGGATTGCTTATAGAACAATATCTCGTAAATTATCTTTAGCACAAGATGCTGCTGATGATAATACTAACTTTGTTAAAAACTTTAGATGGTCTGCAGGTTTCCTAGTATTTTACTTGGTATCTGAGTCTATGATGTCTTGGGATTGGATAATGAGTGTAGATCCACATTGGTTCAGTACTCTGTTTGGTTGGTATGTGTTTGCTAGTATGTTTGTGTCTGGTATTACAGTTATAGCAATGGTAACAATATACTTAAAGTCTAAAGGTCTTTTAGAAGATGTAAACGATAGTCATATTCATGATTTAGCTAAATTTATGTTTGGTATTAGTATTTTCTGGACCTACTTATGGTTTGCTCAGTTTATGCTTATATGGTACGCTAACATACCTGAAGAAGTTACATACTATGTAACCAGAATACAAGATTATAACTTACCATTTTTTGGAATGGTAGCTATGAACTTCTTGTTTCCATTATTATTGTTAATGAATAGTGATTACAAAAGAGTTAACTGGTTTGTTATTATGGCAGGTGTAGTTATACTAGCGGGTCACTACTTAGATATATTTAATATGATTATGCCTGCAACAGTAGGAGATCAATGGTCTATAGGATTGTCAGAAATATGTTCTGTTTTATTCTTTGCCGGTCTGTTTATTTTTGTTGTTTTTAGAGCTTTAACAACAGCTCCATTGCAGCCAAAGAGAAATCCATTTATTGGAGAGAGCAAGCATTTTCATTATTAATAAGGAAGTTTACAACAGCATAAAATAAATCATACAATGATTACAGTTTTAACTATAACGGTTTTAGTCTTAGTAGCCATAGCAATTTGGCAAATGACCAAAATTTTTGAATTGTCGCAACTTAGAGCGGCTAAAAATGAAACAGCAACGGATAACGATAACAAAGTTAACGGTTATCTAATGTTTGCTTTCTTGGTATTTATTTACGGTATAACAATCTTTAGCTTTTACAAGTATACAAAAGTATTGTTGCCAGAAGCAGGTTCTGCTCATGGAGCTGAGTATGATAGCTTGATGTTTGTTTCAATGCTTATTATATTTATTGTACAAACAATAACTCAATTTTTATTACACTATTTTGCTTATAAATATCGTGGTGAAAAAGGTAAAAAGGCATTGTTTTATGCTGATAACCATAAGCTAGAATTTATTTGGACAATTATTCCGGTAATAGTTTTAGCTGGATTAATCCTTTGGGGATTATACACGTGGACTAATATAATGGATATTAATGATGAGGACGATCCATTAATTGTAGAGCTTTATGCACAACAATTTAACTGGACAGCTAGATACGGTGGTGCAGATAATGTATTAGGAGAGGCAAACGTTAGAATGATTGATATTGATAAGGCTAATATTCTTGGTGTAGATGAGTCAGATCCAAATGGAGCTGATGATGTAATTGTTAAAGAATTACATTTACCAGTGGGAAGAAAAGTTAATTTCCATATGCGTTCTCAAGATGTATTACACTCAGCTTATATGCCTCACTTTAGAGCGCAAATGAATTGTGTACCAGGTATGATTACTCAATTCTCTTTTACACCTATAAAAACTACAGCAGAAATGCGTCAGGATCCTGATGTAATTGATAAGGTGAAAAGAGCTAATAAGATTAGAGCTAAAAAAGCTGCAGCAGGAGAGCCAAATAGTGATCCTTGGGAGTACGATTATATTTTACTTTGTAATAAAATTTGTGGTAAATCTCACTACAATATGCAAATGAAGATAATTGTTGAAACTCAAGAGGAGTACGACAAATGGATGGCTTCTCAGAAAACTTTTGGTGGTGAAACCGCTACAGGAGTTGCCGTAAAATAATTGATTTAAGAAACTAAGTTAACTAACAAAAATAGAATATCTGATTATGTCAGGAACACACGAACACGACGACGATCACGGACATCATCACAAAGAAACCTTCATTACTAAATATATATTTAGTATGGATCATAAGATGATTGCAAAGCAGTATTTAATTACTGGTTTAATTATGGGTTTCATTGGTATAGCAATGTCATTGTTATTTAGAATGCAATTGGCTTGGCCGGGTGAATCTTTTCCTTTATTTGAAGCTGTATTAGGTAAATGGGCACCAGGTGGTGTTATGGATGCTGATGTGTATTTAGCATTGGTAACTATGCACGGTACTATAATGGTTTTCTTTGTACTTACAGCAGGTTTAAGTGGTACATTTAGTAACTTACTTATTCCATTGCAAATTGGAGCTAGAGATATGGCTTCAGGATTGTTAAATATGATCTCTTATTGGTTATTTTTTACATCTGCAGTTATAATGGTTTGTTCTCTTTTTGTAGAGTCAGGACCAGCAGCAGCAGGTTGGACAATCTACCCTCCTTTGTCTGCATTACCTATGGCTCAATCAGGTTCTGGCGCAGGTATGACATTGTGGTTAGTATCTATGGCTATATTTATAGCATCATCTTTATTAGGATCATTAAACTATATTGTAACAGTTATTAACTTAAGAACAAAAGGTATGTCTATGACAAGATTACCTTTAACAACTTGGGCATTATTTGTTACTGCTATAATTGGTGTTGTTTCTTTCCCGGTTTTATTTTCAGCGGCATTGTTGTTAATTATGGATAGAAGTTTTGGAACATCATTCTTCTTATCAGATATATTTATACAAGGAGAGGTATTACACTATCAAGGTGGATCACCTGTATTATACGAACACTTATTTTGGTTCCTAGGACACCCAGAGGTATACATTGTAATTTTACCAGCAATGGGTATTGTATCTGATGTTATGGCAACAAATGCTCGTAAACCAATTTTTGGTTATAGAGCAATGATTATGTCAATTATTGCAATTGCATTCTTATCTACAATTGTATGGGGTCACCATATGTTTATCTCAGGTATGAATCCTTTCTTAGGTTCTGTATTTACATTTACAACTTTATTAATAGCAATACCATCTGCTGTAAAAGCATTTAACTGGATTACTACAATCTGGAAAGGTAACTTGCAAATGAATGTTGCAATGTTATTTTCAATCGGATTTGTTTCTACATTTATTACTGGTGGTTTAACTGGTATTATTTTAGGAGATAGTACATTGGATATTAACGTTCATGATACTTACTTTGTGGTAGCTCACTTCCACTTAGTAATGGGTATATCTGCTTTATATGGTTTATTGGCAGGTGTATACCACTGGTTCCCAAAAATGTTTGGTAAGATGATGAATAAAAACTTAGGTTATGTTCATTTCTGGATCACTGCTATTTGTGCTTATGGTGTTTTCTTTCCAATGCACTTTGTAGGTATGGCTGGTGTACCAAGACGTTATTATGAAAATACAGCATTCCCAATGTTTGATGAGCTTACTGATGTTAACATCTTAATAACAGTATTTGCTTTAATAGCAGGAGCTACTCAGTTAGTCTTTGTTGGTAACTTTATCTATAGTATTTTCTACGGTAAAAAGGCAGAGCAAAACCCTTGGAAAGCTACTACTTTAGAGTGGACAACTCCTGTAGAGCATGTTCACGGTAACTGGCCAGGTGCTATTCCTGAAGTTCACAGATGGGCATATGATTATAGTAAAACAAATGAAAACGGAGAATATGTAATACCAGGACAAGATTATGTTCCTCAAGTAGTACCTCTTCAAGCTGGTGAAGAAGAACTTACTCACTAGACTTCATAAAAATTATATAAGGCCTTTTAAAATTTATTTTAAAAGGCCTTTTTTTTGGCATCATTCTTGGCAATAATATATAGTTAAGCTGTATTTTAGTATCTTGTTTAACAACAAACACAAACCATTAAACACACCATATTTTGAAACAAATTATTTTAAGTATACTGCTACTTACATCAGTAGTAAGTATCGCGCAGAAAAAACCAAAAATTAAAGGAAGTAAAACTGTTATTGAGGTAACTAATGAGTTGCCGCCTTTTAACTCCATTAAAATAGCTGATGATTTACGAATAGAGCTTAAAAAAGCAAGGGAAAACAGTTACACTTTTATAGGAGATGATAATCTTTTAGATGTTCTTAAGTTTGAGGTAACAGATAGTATATTAGAAGTTAGTTCTTTTTACAGAATAGTCTCAAGAAAAAAACTAGTGTTGACAGTAAATTATATGGGATTAAACGGTATAACTATGTTAGATGGCCGTTTAGATATGAAGGATATTGTTACTACAGGTTATTTAGATATTAATCTCCAAGGAAGTTCTAAGCTTAACTTAAATACGCTTGCTGATGTTGTTACTATTTCAATGTCTGGTAATAGCAATGCAGAACTTAATGTAGATTGTGACGAGTTAGTTATTAGTCAAGATCAAAAAAGTAACTTAGGGCTGTATTTAGAAGCGCAAATGGCTAAAGTAACAATGCACGGTAATGCTGATAGTAAACTTGAGGGTGCAGCTACAGATCTAGACATAGATCTGTTTGGTAATTCTCAATTAAGAGCAGAATCACTAAAAGGAACTTCTGTATCTGCTAACTTAGATGAATCTCCAGATGTTAGAATATTTGCCACAGAAAGCTTTGATTTATCATCTAAAGGTAGCTCTAAAACATATTTGTACGGCACTCCTAAAATTACAATTACAGACTTTTTAAACGCATCTCAATTAATTAAAAAGGAATAGATTATTTTCTAATTAGAAAGCTTTCAATTTCTAGTATCTTTGTTAGACTATGAATGAAAACCTAGACCCAACATCAGAAAATTTTTCTTCTGAAGAATTTGATATAGAAAGAGCATTAAGACCCTTAAGTTTTGATGATTTTGCTGGTCAAGATCAAGTTTTAGAAAACCTAAAAGTTTTTGTAGAAGCTGCTAACCAGAGAGGAGAGGCTTTGGATCATACTCTTTTTCACGGACCTCCAGGTTTAGGGAAAACTACATTGGCTCATATTTTAGCTAATGAGTTAGGTGTTGGTATAAAAGTTACATCTGGACCAGTTTTAGATAAACCAGGAGATTTAGCAGGTTTGCTTACGAACTTAGATGAAAGAGATGTTCTTTTTATTGATGAAATACATAGACTTAGTCCTATTGTAGAAGAATACTTATACTCTGCAATGGAAGATTATAAAATTGATATAATGATAGAGTCAGGCCCAAATGCACGCTCTGTACAAATAAATTTAAACCCTTTTACCCTTATTGGAGCAACAACACGTTCTGGGCTTTTAACGGCTCCTATGAGGGCTCGTTTTGGTATTCAGAGTAGATTACAATATTATACAACAGAATTATTGTCTACTATAGCAGAACGTAGTGCAGAAATTTTAAATGTACCTATAGATTTAGAAGCTGCAATAGAAATAGCGGGTAGAAGTAGAGGTACACCTAGAATTTGTAATGCATTGTTGAGACGAGTAAGAGATTTTGCGCAGATAAAAGGCAATGGTAAAATTGATATAGAAATTTCTAGGTTTGGACTAAATGCATTAAATGTAGATGCACACGGTTTAGACGAGATGGATAATAAAATATTAACCACTATTATAGATAAATTTAAAGGTGGTCCAGTAGGTATTACTACATTGGCAACCGCAGTATCTGAAAGTGCAGAAACTATAGAAGAGGTATACGAACCTTTTTTAATACAACAAGGCTTTATCATGCGTACACCTCGTGGTAGAGAGGTAACGGAATTAGCATACAAGCATTTAGGTAGAATTAAGGGAAGTGTGCAAGGAGGTTTGTTTTAATTCTTAATTATGAACGATAGATTAGAGAAAGTTGAAATACCATTTAATGATTTCAAGAAAAAATTAGATGCTAACTCTAAAGTTCTTTTTTCTGGAGTATTTGGTAGTGGAAAAACGACTTTTTTAAATGATTTCTTTTTAAATGATAATGATTATCAGGCTATTCATTTATACCCTGTGAGTTATTCTGTTGTTTCTAATAAAGACATTTTTGAACTTATTAAATACGATATCTTATTTCAGTTATTAGGTAAGATAAGCAAAGAAGATTTTGAAAAGGTAGAAATACCCTATCACTTAACTTTGTTTGCTTATTTAACGAGTAACCAAGATCTAGAAAGTAAAGCTGATTTCTTTGCTTCTTTTCTTTCGTTTGCAGGTAAGTATGGAAATGTAGCTTTAAAAGTGTATGGTCAAATTAAGAGAATGAAAACTGACCTTCTAGATTACCATAAGAAGTTTCAGCAGGATGATTTTAAATTTTTAGAAGAGTATTTGAAAGTTCCTGTAAATGAAACTGGCCATGTTTACGAAGAAGACTTTTACACTGAATTAATTAGGATACTTTTAGAAAAGCTAAAAGAAAAAGGAGAAAATAAAAAAACAACTGTTTTGGTTGTAGATGATTTGGACAGGTTAGATCCTGAGCATATTTTTAGAATCCTTAACGTTTTTTCTTGTCATTTTGATTTTAGAGGTGTCGATAGTGATAATAAATTTGATTTTGATAAAGTTCTTCTAGTCTGTGATTATAAAAATATTGAAAGTGTTTTTAGTCATAAATACGGATCCTATGCAGATTTTAGTGGATATATTGATAAGTTTTATAGCTCAATTTATTGGTATTCTCCATCGGAATATTTAAATAAAGTGATTGTTAATTATTTAAATAGTATTAAAATTGATTCAAATTCTAACTTCTTTAATAATCGTAATAAAATAGGCGGGCAAATAAAATATCTAATTAGTCAGCTGATTAGATATGATTTGTTGACTTTTAGAGAAATATTAAAATTTGAAAAATTTTATGATGGGAAAGGAATAAATTATAACAACCCTGATGTAGATTCAATTTTGAAAGGATATAATTTTATAGCAGTGTCTATTATTCAATTTTTTAAAGTTTTTATGGATAATGATAGTTCTTTTTTGTTAAAAATAAAAAAGGCTAAAGAGATGGAAATACACTATGGAGAAAATAATTCCGTTAATAACGGAATAGAAGCTTTAGCTGAATTGGTTCTATTTCTTAATTATAACGAATTGAAAAACGAAGAATACTTAGGTTCGGACAGAGTTTTTATTAAAGATTTTAAATACAATAATTATATATTTAATTGTAGAATAGTGACTAGTCTTGATTATGATATAGGGGTAAAGTGTGATAATGTTCAAACAGAAGGAGAAGACTACGTAGCAGGGAAACTATCATATTTTTCAGTTTTTTATGATGCAATTATAAAATATAATAGTGTTTTTAAATAATAAACTACCACGCATTTTCCCAATCTTTCCATACAACTTCAAAACCTTTGCTTTGCAACATTTGTGCAATAGTTTCTGTGCTACGTTCATCAGAAATTTCAAACTGTTCTAAAGATTGTGGTTCTACAACATAACCTCCAGGATTTGTTTTAGACTCTGCACTTATAGACGTTATTCCTAAGTTGATAATGTTGTTTCTAAATTTTTCGCTTTCTCTGGTAGACATAGATAGCTCAACATCTTCGTCTAACAAACGATAAGCACATATCAGCTGTGCTAAATCTGCATCTTCCATTACTACTTTTGGTTCTAAACCACCCGTATGTGGTCTAAGTCTAGGAAACGAGATAGAATATTTAGTTTGCCAATAGGTTTTTTGTAGATATTGTAAATGCAAAGCAGTAAAAAAACTGTCTGCTCGCCAATCTTCCAATCCAAATAAAGCACCTACACCAATTTTATGTACGCCAGCTTTGCCTAAACGGTCTGGTGTTTCTAGCCTGTAATCAAAATTAGACTTTTTACCTTTAGGGTGGTGTTTTTTATATTCGTCTCTGTGGTAGGTTTCTTGGTACACCAAAACGGCGTACAAGCCATTTTCTACAAGCAATTCATACTCGTCTTGGTCTAATGGTTGTACTTCTATGGTAATATTAGCAAACTCTTTTTTTAACAGTTTAATAGCATTATTTATGTAGTCTACACCAACAGTTTTATTTGCTTCACCAGTTACTAATAAAATATGGTTATACCCTTTGCTACGTAAAAAGGTAGCTTCCTTTAAAATTTCTGCGTCAGTTAGCGTACGCCTAGGTATTTTGTTTGTTAAGCTAAAACCGCAGTAAGTACATATGTTTTGGCACTCATTACTTAAATACATTGGCGCATACATTTGCATTGTATTACCAAAGCGTTTTTTAGTTAATGCACTACTCATTTGTGCCATTTGCTCTAAGTATGGCTTTGCAGCAGGGGAAATTAACACTTTAAAGTCTTCTAGATTACGTTTGTTACTTTGTAAAGCGGCTTCTACGTCTGTGCTGGTTTTACTGTAAATATCAGCAACAATGTTGTCCCAACTATACTTATTAAAAAGTGATGTAAAATTACTCATTTAAAAAAGAGGTTAAAGGTGAGCTTGCTTCTGCAGTTTGTTTTATTGGAGCTAGCTTTGCATTGTAAGCCAAACGACCAGCCTCTACAGCTAATTTAAATGCGTTTGCCATTGCAGTTGGGTTTTGTGATACGGCAATTGCAGTATTTACCAAAACTGCATCTGCACCTAGTTCCATAGCGTGTGCTGCGTGTGACGGTGCTCCTATGCCTGCATCTACAATTACAGGAACGTTACTTTGTGCTATAATTATTTCTAAAAAATCTACTGTTTTTAATCCTTTGTTGCTACCAATTGGTGCGCCCAATGGCATTACGCATTGTACGCCTACATCTTCTAAACGTTTGCATAGAACAGGATCTGCGTGTATGTAAGGCATAACTACAAAGCCTTGTTTTACCAATTCTTCTGCAGCTTTTAAAGTTTCTATAGGATCTGGCAGCAAGTATTTTGGGTCTGGATGAATTTCTAATTTTACCCAGTTAGTTTCTAAAGCTTCTCTAGATAATTGAGCAGCAAAAACTGCTTCTTTTGCTGTACGCACGCCAGAGGTGTTTGGTAAAAGGTTTATTCTAGAATGATTTAAGTGTGATAAAATATCGTCATCTTCATCTGCTACATCTACGCGTTTTAACGCAACTGTAACTAGTTCACTTTCTGATGCTAGTAAAGCATTTTTCATTACGGCTGAAGAACTAAATTTTCCTGTTCCGGTAAATAGTCTTGATGAAAACTCTTTGTCTGCTATTATTAAATTATCCTTCATCGTTTTTATTTTTATCAAACTTATACACTTGCTCTTGTGTTGCAGGTGTGCTTAAAATTTTATTTAAAGTGGCAATGTTGTTAAAATTGCTTGTAATTTCTGTTGATGCTGCAATACCGTAAATTCCTGTTTTTAATAACTCAGGAACGTCTGCTATAGTAATGCCGCCAATGGCAATTATTGGAGTATTTGTTTTTAACTCATCTATAATTGCTTGGTATCCTTGTAAGCCTAAAGTTGGACTTAAATTTTGCTTTGTTGTGGTAAATTTAAATGGGCCTAAACCAATATAATCTACTTCTTTTTTTAATAAGTTTTCACAATCTTCTAAGGTGTTTGCAGTACCGCCAATACTAATCCATTTTCCTAAATGCTCACGTGCTTCTAATGGGCAAGCATCTGTTTTTCCTAAATGCACACCATCTGCATTTACTTCTTTGGCAATTTTATAATGATCGTTAATAATTAATCTAGTCTGAAAATGAGAAGTTATTTCTTTGGCCTTTAAAGCAGTTTGCAATAAGGTTTCTTCGTCTATATTTTTTAGGCGTAATTGTACCCAATCTGCACCAGAAGAACATGCTTTTTGTATGTTAGCCAAATGCATTTCTGGAGTATCGCCTTGGCTTATATAATGTAATTTACTAATCATTATTTCTGTTTTTTAGGCTAGTAATGTAAGCCTCATTTATTTGCTTAAATGCTTCTAAAGGATTTTTGCTATTCCAAACTCCTCCTAAAACGCCAATTCCTTTGTAACCTAATGTGTTAAATTTGCTAAGGTTTTCTGCAGTAACCCCTCCCATACCAACAATTGTTTTGTTTATATGATTTACATTAAAGCCACGCCCTTTATAACCTTTTTTTGATATGGAATTAAAAACAGGACTAAGCAGGTGATAATCAAACTCAAAATAACAACTGTTTAATTCTTCTGGATCATGAAATGAAGAACTTATGGTTTTGCCAAACATATTTAAGTCTTTAAAATACCGTGTAGGATTGTCTATAGTATCTCTACGTTTTTGCTCTTGAAAATGAATACCTTTTAAGTTGTAACTATTTATTAGCTCATGATGGTGATGTATAATAACACGGTTGTAGTATTCTGGTTTTATTTTGTTTAGATACTCTTTATGCTGCTTTAAGTCTTTAAAAGGTTTTCTTAAATGATAATATTGTAGCCCAGCGTTAAATAGTTGATGAAGTATTTCTATTTCGTTAGGTACATCTTCTTCTGGTGCTATAAGTACAATCATTTTATTAGGTTTTTTTAAGTTAGGGATTGTAGTGGCATCCTTTTGCTTTTTTTTAGCAAAAGATATAACGGAAAGCCCGCCTACGCCTTACTTAGTAAAAGGCGTAGGAACTTCCACTTTATATTACAAATACACTTCTGATCCTTTTTCTTTAAACTCTTTAGATTTTTCTTCCATTCCTTTTGCAATAACTTCGTTGTCGTCCGCAATTTTGTTTTCGGCAGCAAAGTCTCGTACTTCCTGAGATATCTTCATAGAACAGAATTTTGGTCCGCACATAGAGCAAAAATGAGCAACTTTAGCGCCTGCAGCAGGTAAGGTTTCATCATGATACTCACGAGCACGTTCTGGATCTAGTCCTAAATTAAACTGATCTTCCCAGCGGAACTCAAAACGCGCCATACTTAAGGCATTGTCTCTGTGCTGAGAACCCGGATGACCTTTGGCTAAATCTGCAGCATGAGCCGCTAATTTATAGGTGATAACACCTACGCGCACATCTTCTTTATTTGGTAAGCCTAAATGCTCTTTTGGTGTAACGTAGCAAAGCATTGCGCAGCCGTACCAGCCAATCATTGCAGCACCAATACCAGATGTAATATGGTCGTAACCTGGAGCAATATCTGTAGTTAAAGGGCCTAAGGTGTAAAAAGGAGCCTCGTCACAAACTTCAATTTGTTTTTCCATGTTTTCTTTAATCATGTGCATTGGCACGTGACCTGGACCTTCTATAAAACACTGTACTTCATGTTTGCGTGCAATCTGAGTTAATTCTCCTAGTGTTTCTAGTTCTGCAAATTGTGCTTCGTCATTAGCATCTGCTACAGAGCCAGGACGTAAGCCGTCTCCTAATGAAAAGGAAACATCGTATTGTTTTAATATTTCGCAAATATCCTCAAAATGAGTATATAAAAAACTTTCTTTATGGTGAGCTAAACACCATTTTGCCATAATAGAACCACCACGAGAAACTATGCCTGTAACACGTTTTGCAGTCATTGGTACGTAGCGTAATAAAACACCTGCGTGAATGGTAAAATAATCTACACCTTGTTCTGCTTGTTCTATTAAAGTGTCTCTAAAAATTTCCCAAGTTAAATCCTCGGCAACACCGTTTACTTTTTCTAAAGCTTGGTAAATTGGTACGGTGCCTACTGGTACTGGTGAGTTACGTATGATCCACTCACGAGTTTCATGAATGTTTTCTCCGGTGGATAAATCCATAATATTATCTGCTCCCCAACGGCAAGCCCAAACTGCTTTTTCTACTTCTTCTTCTATAGATGAAGTTACTGCAGAGTTACCAATATTTGCGTTTATTTTAACCAAGAAGTTACGACCTAAAATCATAGGTTCTGCTTCTGGATGATTTATGTTTGATGGTATAATTGCACGACCTCTAGCAACTTCACTACGTACAAATTCTGGAGTAATTTTTTCTGGAATATTAGCACCAAAATGTTCGCCTTTGTGTTGTTTTCTAATTTCGGTCATTTCATCTATTCGTTGGTTCTCACGAATAGCTATGTACTCCATTTCTGGAGTAATAATTCCTTTTTTTGCGTAGTGTAATTGTGTTACGTTTTGTCCTTTTTTTGCGCGTAGCGGTTTTTTTAAAAGTTTAAAACGCATATGGTCTAAACTAGCATCGTTTAAACGCTCGTTACAATACTCCGAAGAAAAAGATGCTAACTCTTCTACATCTCCACGCTTTTTAATCCAAGGTTCTCTAATGCGTTCTATACCGCTGTGTATATCAATTTCTTTGTTTGGATCTGTATAAGGACCAGAAGTATCATAAACCGTTACGGGTTCATTAGGTGTTTTCTTTTTGGTCATAGAGTCTACAGTATCGCTTAATGCAATTTCTCGCATTGCAACTTTAATTTCTGGATGTAATTTACCAGAAACATATACTTTTTTAGAACTAGGAAATGGTTGTCTTGTAATACCGTTTTGCTTAGGTGCGGTGTCTTTCTTTTTCATTGTAAATCTTTTAAGTTTTTAGGTTACCCTCCTTGAGCAGGACGTATTAGTAATACATTGTCATGGGGTTGTAAAATGGTAGAACTCCAGCTGCTTTTTGGTATTACACCGCCGTTAATGGCAATGGCAACACCAAAAATGGTTATTTCTAGAGTTTTTATTAGTTGAGACACATTAGTTTCTCTAGGAATTAAGTGCTCTTTGTTATTTACGTTTATGGGTATCATAACGATACATTTTAAGTGCTAGGTTATAGCGTTAAAAATCCAACTAAATCGTAAACTGTGTGTGAAAATGCATTCTCCAGAAACGGAAAAAAACATTAAAAGATAGAAATCATAAAAAGAATTCAACTTTTCCCTTCGGCTGTACTAACAGCATCAGGTTCAAAGGGTATTTCTCAGTTCTTAAAAAGAACACCCCTAAAGTTTACATAACAAATGTATTAAATAAATTATGATAAGACCTAATAAAAAATAAAACTATTATAAGAAAAAGATGACTTACTGGTTTTTAAAATAGTTGTAAGTAGCTAGCTGAGATTGAACTGGAGCGTTATTGTTTGTAACGTAATTATTTTTTTGTTCAGCGTCTATAACTCTTGCTTTTACATTATCTGATAACTGAATATTTAAAATATCTTTTACTATTTTAAAATTATCTTTATCTCTTACAGGTGTAATCACTTCTATTCTGTGAGATAGGTTGCGAGTCATCCAATCTGCAGATCCAATAAATAGTTTTTCGTCTCCGTTATTTCCAAAAAGGTATACACGACCATGTTCTAAATACCTGTCTAAAATACTAGTAATTGTAATGTTTTCGCTTTGGCCCTTTATGCCAGGAACTAAGCAACAAATACCACGAATTAACAACCGTATTTGTACACCAGCATTACTTGCTTTGTACAACAGTTGAATCATTTTTTTATCTTCAAGGCTGTTCATTTTTAAGACAATTAAGCCTTTTTTGCCAGCTTGTGCTAATTCAATTTCTTTTTCTACCATAGTAGAAAATATATGCCTAGATGTAAAAGGAGATATAAGTAGTTTTTTAGCTTTAGGAACAATTAAAACACCTTCTAAAACCAGAAAAACACGATTTAACTCTTTACATATTTTGCTATTTGCCGTCATTAAGCCAAAGTCGGTATATAGCTTAGCCGTTTTTTCGTTAAAATTGCCTGTTCCAATGTAACTATAGGTTTTAAGTTTGCCCTTAATCTCTTTTTCTATGTATAAGATTTTAGAGTGTACTTTAATTCCTGGATAGCTGTAAATTACCTTTGCACCATTTTCTTTAAATATTTTTCCCCATCTTAAATTGTTATCCTCATCAAACCTTGCTTTTGCCTCAATAAAAATAATTACATTTTTACCTGCTTTTGCAGCTTTTGCAATAGCAGTATTTAGCCTAGATGTTTTTGCTAAACGGTACAAAGTCATTTTTATGGTCTTAACCTCTGGAGAAACAGCAGCTTCTTCTAATAATTTTATAACGGGCTCAAAAGATTGATGCGGATAATGTATAAGTTGATCTTTTGATTCTATGGCGTCAAAAACAGAGTTGTATTTAGTTAGCAAAGAATGGGGAATAGGCTCTAGGTTTACGTTGTTTAGTTTCTTTTTTGTTGGATTTGGGAAACTAAAGAAATCTTTAAAATTATGATAAACACCACCAAAAATAATATCTGTGTTGTATATGTCTAATGCATTTTTAACAGCTTCTAAAAGTGCAATTGGAGCGCTTGCGTCTATAAGTGCACGTGTTGCTTGCCCTGTTTTTCTTTTAGGTAATGCATCAAGAATTTTTTGCATTAGATCTCCAGAGAATTCATCTTCAATATACAGTTCTGCATCTCTAGAAATTTTTAAAGCATAGTACTCTTTACTGTTTTTGTTTAAGAGGTTGTGTTTTAAAATGTCATCTAAAAAAGTAATGTAAAATGTTTGGTCTGTAGATGGAAAAACAACAAAGCGTGGTTGGTTGTCAGGTATCTCAACTAATTCTATTTGTTCTTCTTCTTTTAAAGCAACTAAGTATGATGCTTCATTTTTTGCAAAAATTGAATTTTTAATAGAGCTGGGGCCAGTTTGTATATCTACTGTATTTTTTAAATTAGAACTATAGTAATCCTCTGCATATAGTTTTTGTTGTTTGTTAAAATCTTTAAAGTTAATTAAGTGAATATTTTCCTTTTTTAAATCGGGAATAATTTCATCTAAAAAAGCACTTCCAAATTCTTGTTGTTGTTGGTTAACTTGTTTTTTAATTTCTGCAAGTACCTTGTTTGGTTTAGTTATTAACTTTTTACGCAGTGGTTTTTCTAAGTCTTTTATTTGTCTAATGTCAGATACACGAACTTTAAAAAACTCATCTAAATTAGAAGAAAAAATTGCTAAAAATTTTATACGCTCATACAGCGGATTTCTTTTGTCTTTAATTTCTTGTAAAACTCGATGGTTAAAACGTAACCAAGATAAATCTCTGTGGTAATATTTAGAATTGAAAAGCTTGCTCATAAATAGTAAAATAGGCAATTTATATGTTTTGCAATAAAGATATGTAAGTATTTTGTTAAGTTATTGCTTTTACAAGTACGTTTGTTAGTATTAGCATCACTAAATAATTTTTTATTACTAGTAAAACTTTAAATTTGCTTTGTGATGTTACCTATTGTACATAAAGAAAATGCAACGACTTTAATAAAAGAAGAAGCCAAACGACTAGGTTTTATTTCTTGTGGAGTTTCTAAAGCTGAGTTTTTAGAGGAAGAAGCTCCTCGTTTAGAGAGTTGGTTAAATAAAAATATGAATGGGCAAATGTCTTATATGGAAAACCATTTTGACAAACGTCTAGATCCAACTAAATTAGTTGATGGCTCTAAATCTGTAATATCATTACTGCTAAATTATTATCCAGAGGCTACTCAAAATGATGATGCTTTAAAGATTTCTAAATATGCTTACGGTCAAGATTATCATCACGTTATAAAATCTAAACTAAGAGCGTTGCAGGAGTTTATTACCGACAATATTGGTGAGGTAGAGGGTAGGGCGTTTGTAGATTCTGCTCCTGTTTTAGACAAAGCTTGGGCGGCAAAAAGCGGTTTGGGTTGGATAGGTAAAAACAGTAACCTAATAACTCAAAGAGTAGGTTCTTTTTATTTTATAGCAGAGTTAATTGTAGATGTAGAATTGGCTTATGATAGTGCTGTAACAGACCATTGTGGTACCTGCACCGCTTGTATAGATGCTTGCCCTACGCAGGCCATTGTAGATCCTTATGTTGTGGATGGTAGCAAGTGTATATCTTATTTTACCATAGAATTAAAAAATGAAATTCCTGCAGAGGTTAGAGGTAAGTTTGATGATTGGATTTTTGGTTGCGATGTTTGCCAAGATGTATGTCCTTGGAATAAGTTTTCTAAACCACACCAAGAGCCCTTATTTAATCCGCATCCAGATTTATTATCTATGACCAAAAAAGACTGGGAAGAGATAACAGAAGATGTTTTTAGAAAAGTGTTTAAGAAATCTGCAGTGAAGCGTACTAAATTTTCGGGATTACAACGCAACATAGATTTTTTAGAATAATATTATAATTTAATTGCTGGGATACCCGTAAATTTGCATCTTAAAATTAGAAACAATGAGCAACGAGAAGAATAGAAGAGAGGCTTTAATTTACCACGCAAAACCGCAACCAGGTAAAATAAAAATTGTTCCTACTAAGCCTTATGCAACACAAAGAGACTTAGCATTGGCATACTCTCCGGGCGTAGCAGAGCCTTGTTTAGAAATAGAAAAAGATAAAGAAAACGCATATAAATATACATCTAAAGGTAATTTAGTTGCTATAATCTCTAATGGTACAGCTGTTTTAGGTTTAGGAGACATAGGTCCTGAAGCATCTAAACCAGTAATGGAAGGAAAAGCCTTATTGTTTAAGATATTTTCTGATATTGATGGTGTAGATATAGAGGTTGATACTAAAGATGTAGATAAATTTGTAGAAACCGTAAAGATGATAGCACCTACTTTTGGTGGTATTAATTTAGAAGATATAAGTGCACCTGCTGCTTTTGAGATTGAGCGTAGATTAAAAGAGGAATTAGATATTCCTGTAATGCATGATGACCAACACGGTACAGCAATTATTTCTGCTGCAGCATTATTAAATGCACTGGAAATTGCTGGTAAAAAAATTGATGAAGTACGTATTGTAATAAGTGGAGCAGGTGCTGCTGCTGTATCTTGTACAAGATTGTATAAGGCATTTGGTGCTAAAGATGAAAATATTGTAATGCTAGATAGTAAAGGTGTTATAAGGTCTGATAGAGACAATTTATCTAAAGAAAAAGCGGAGTTTGCATCAGACAGAAAAATAGATACTTTAGATGAAGCAATGGTAGATGCAGATGTTTTTGTAGGCTTATCTATTGCAGATATTGTTTCTCCAGAGATGTTGATTTCTATGGCTAAAAAACCTATTGTTTTTGCAATGGCTAATCCTAATCCAGAGATAAATTATGATTTAGCTGTAAAAACAAGAAAAGATATTATTATGGCTACAGGAAGGTCTGACCATCCTAACCAAGTAAACAATGTTTTAGGGTTTCCTTTTATTTTTAGAGGAGCTTTAGATGTAAGAGCTACGGGTATTAATGAAGCTATGAAAATGGCTGCGGTTAAAGCAATAGCTAAATTGGCAAAAGAGCCAGTACCAGAACAAGTAAATATTGCATACGGAGAAACAAGGCTAACTTTTGGTGAAGATTATATTATTCCTAAGCCTTTTGATCCAAGATTAATAGCAGAAATTCCTTTAGCTGTAGCAAAGGCTGCTATGGATAGTGGTATTGCAAAACAGCCTATTGAAGATTGGGATAAGTATAAAGAAGAATTAATTAGACGTTCTGGTAATGACAATAAAGTTGTACGTTTATTACACAACAGAGCAAAAGTAAATCCTAAAAGAATTGTATTTGCAGAAGCAGATCATTTAGACGTGTTAAAAGCAGCTCAAATTGCATACGAAGAAGGTATTGCAGAGCCAATTTTATTAGGTAAAAAAGAAACTATTTTAGAGCTTAAGGCAGAATTAGAGTTTGATGCAGACGTACAAATTATAGATACTAAAGCAACAGAGTCTAAAGGGCAACGTACATTATACGCTACTAAGTTTTGGGAAAACAGAAAACGTAAAGGAGTTACGTTTTACTACGCCAAAGCTAAAATGAGAGAGCGTAACTATTTTGGCTCTATGATGGTAGAAGTTGGTGATGCAGATGGTATGATTTCTGGTTATTCTAGAGCATACCCAACAGTGGTAAAACCAGTTTTTGAAGTTATTGGTAGAGCATCTAATGTGCAAAAAGTGGCAACGGTTAATATTATGGTTACAGACAAGGGACCTTTATTTGTTGCAGATACCTCTATAAACATTAATCCTAATGCAGAAGAATTAGCAGATATAGCTTTAATGACGGCTAATGTGGCTAAAACTTTTGGTTTTGATCCTGTAATAGCAATGACGTCTTATGCAAACTTTGGCTCTTCTAGTGCTCCAAATGCAGTAAAGGTTAGGAAGGCTGTAGAGATTCTTCATAGAGATCATCCAGAAATGGTTGTAGATGGTGAAATTCAGATGGATTTTGCTCTAAACAAAGAGTTGTTACAAAGTCAGTTTCCTTTTTCTAAATTAGCAGGAAAAAAAGTAAACACTTTTATTTTTCCAAATTTAGAGTCGGCAAACATTACATATAAATTGCTTAAAGAGTTAAATGATGCAGATTCTATTGGACCAATTATGTTGGGTTTACGTAAATCTGTACATATTCTTCAATTAGGAGCAGATGTAGACGAGATGGTAAATATGACCGCAGTGGCTGTTATAGATGCACAAGAGAGAGAAAAAAGAAAAAAGGCTAAAAACAATCAGTAAATAAATAATACAAACCAACCTATACCATTCATATGATTACACATTTAAGAGGGAAATTAGTAGAGAAAAATCCAACATTTTTAGTAATTGAGTGTAATGGTGTAGGTTACTTTGTAAACATATCACTGCATACTTTGTCTAAGGTGACAGATGCAGAAAATATACAGTTGTATACGCATTTACAAGTTAAAGAAGATTCGCATACACTGTTTGGTTTTGCAGAAAAATCTGAGCGAGAAATTTTTAGATTATTAATTTCTGTTTCAGGAATTGGACCTAGTATTGCACGAACAATGTTGTCATCGTTATCACCGGCTCAGGTGAGAGATGCAATTGCTGGTGGAGACGTAGCAACAATACAGTCTGTAAAAGGTATTGGAGCAAAAACTGCACAACGTGTTATTTTAGATTTAAAAGATAAAGTATTAAAAATATACGATATTGATGAAGTTTCTACTTCTTCAAACAATACAAATAAAGAAGAAGCGTTATCTGCTTTAGAGGTTCTTGGTTTTGTTCGCAAACAAGCAGAGAAAACCGTTGACAAAGTTGTTAGTCAGGACCCAACATTAAGCGTTGAAAACATTATTAAGTTGGCGCTGAAAAATTTGTAATAAGTTTGAGAACAGGGGCAAAACAAAATCTTTCACCATTATATAGGTTTGTATTTATATGTGTGCTTTTTTTAGGTGCAACAACTTTTGCGTTTGCGCAAGATGGTGAACAAGAACAGGAACAAGATTCAGTAAAAACAGGTGTGGCGCTTGGTAAAATAGCGTTGCCAAACCCTAATAGTATTGTTTCTAAATATACATACGATCCAGACTTAGATAAGTATGTCTACTCAGAAAAAGTAGGAGAGTTTAATATAAGTTATCCTATTTACTTAACCCCAGATGAATATTTTGAGTTGGCTCGTAAAGAGGGAATGAAAAACTATTTTAAAGAAAAAGCAGATGCTTTTTCTGGTAAAAAAGCGGGTAGTGAAGAGGCTAGAAAAAACTTATTGCCTAATTTTTATGTAAATAACAATTTTTTTCAATCAATATTTGGTGGTAATACCATAGAGGTTATTCCAACAGGTTCTGTTGCTATGGATTTGGGTGTTATTTGGCAAAAAAATGATAACCCGTCTTTATCTCCAAGACAGCGTACTAATACGTCTTTTGATTTTGACCAGCAGATACAACTTAGTATGCTGGGTAAAATTGGAGAAAGATTGCAAGTTAGTGCAGATTATAATACAGAGGCAACTTTTGATTTTCAGAATTTAGTAAAACTAGACTATACGCCTACAGAGGATGATATTATACAAAAAATAGAAGTTGGTAATATTAGTATGCCGTTAAACAGCTCTTTAATTACAGGAGCACAAAGTTTATTTGGTGTTAAAACACAGCTTCAATTTGGTAAAACGTTGGTAACGGCAGTTTTATCAGAACAAAGATCTCAAAACAATACTGTTGTTGCGCAAGGTGGAGGTACAGTAGAAGAATTTTCTTTTTCAGCCTTAGATTATGATGAAGATAAACACTTTTTTTTAGCGCAATATTTTAGAGATAATTATGATGCTGCTTTAGAAAACTATCCATACATACGTAGTCAAGTACAAATTACAAGGTTAGAGGTTTGGGTAACCAACAGAAGGCAAGAGACATTAAATGTTAGAAATGTAGTTGCAGTACAAGATTTAGGTGAATCTAATTCTGGCCAAACAAGAATTGGTAAAAGTGGTGGTGCGCCAGCAGGTTTTTTTAATGCTAGTACTGCAGATAATTTGCCTTTTAACAATGCCAATGACTATGATCCTGCTTTAATAGGTAATGGTGGTGCTCTTACTAATCAAATTAGAGACATAGCAACTGTGCAAGCTGGTTTTAATGTACCTGGATATACAGTTAATCAGGGTTTTGATTACACAATTTTAGAAAACGCAAGAAAATTAGATATTGGTAAGGGTGAGTATACATTTAACTCTCAATTAGGTTATATTTCATTAAGTCAGCGCTTAAGTAATGATGAGGTTTTAGGGGTGGCTTTTCAATATACCTACCAAGGAAAGGTTTATCAAGTTGGTGAATTTGCAAATGGAGGCTTAGAGGCAACATCTGTTTCTGCAGGTGCTACACCAATAGTAGAAAATAATACGTTAATTTTAAAATTACTTAAAAGTAATATTACTGCCGTGCAAGATCCTATCTGGGATTTAATGATGAAAAACATTTATAACACAGGCGCATATCAGTTAAGTCAAGAAGATTTTAAATTAAATATTTTATATACAGACCCAACTCCAAGAAACTATATTACTCCAGTTGCAGAAGGTGCAGGTTCTGGTTGGCCAACAACTCCAAAACCGCTACAAGAGCGTATTTTATTAGATGTTTTTAACTTAGATAGGTTAAATGCTTACAATGATGTGCAATCTGGTGGAGATGGATTTTTTGATTATGTAGAAGGTTTAACAATAGACTCTCAGAACGGAAATATAATGTTTACAAAAGTGGAACCTTTTGGAGAATATATTTTTAATGAATTGGGTGGTGGTGTTTATGATGTAGAAAATGATCAAGGTTATAATGATAACCAAAAAAAGTATGTGTTTAGAAATATGTATTCACGTACAAAGTCTGCTGCTCTAGAAGATGCAGATAAAAACAAATTTTTAATAAAAGGTAAATATAAGTCAGCTGGTATAAATGGTATTCCTATTGGAGCATTTAATGTGCCAAGAGGTTCTGTGCGTGTTACTGCGGGAGGTAGGCAATTGCAAGAAGGTATAGATTACACTGTAAATTACTCTGCCGGAACAGTACAAATTTTAGATCCAAGTTTAGAGGCTAGTAATACGCCAATAAATATATCTGTAGAAAATAATGCTGTATTTGGTCAGCAAACAAGACGATTTACAGGGGTAAATGTAGAGCATCAGTTTAATGATAAATTTGTTCTTGGAGCTACATTTTTAAATTTAAATGAGCGTCCCCTTACTCAAAAATCATCTTACGGTGTAGAACCTGTAAATAATACAATGTTTGGTTTAAATGGTAATTTCTCTACAGAAATTCCGTTTTTAACTAGGTTGGTAAATAAGTTGCCAAATATAGATACAGATGTGCCGTCTAACTTATCGGTACGTGGTGAGGTTGCTTTTTTAAAGCCTAATTCTCCTAAAAACGCAAATTTTGAAGGAGAAACAACTACCTATATAGATGATTTTGAAGGAGCACAATCTTTAATAGATATCCGATCTTCTTTGGGGTGGTATTTAGCAAGTACGCCATTAGAGTTTGCAGATCCAAGCGGACAATTATATGGTAGTGCTCCAAATGATACAGAAAACTTAAGAAATGGTTTTGGTAGAGCTAAAATGGCTTGGTATTCTATAGATCGTCTTTTTTATTCTAACCAAAGACCTTCTGGTATTAATGATAATGATATTTCTTTAAACGCAACTAGAAGAGTTTTTATAGATGAGGTTTTTCCTAAGGTAGAGATTGCACAAGGACAAACAACAACTCAGGGGACTTTAGATTTGGCATACTATCCAAATCAAAAAGGACCTTATAATAACAATGCGGATTTTAGTACAGAAGCGCCAGAAGAAAAATGGGCAGGTATTATGCGCCCAATGAGTAGTACAAATTTTGAGCAAGCAAATGTTGAGTTTGTTCAGTTTTGGGTTTTAGATCCTTACGTGGATGGAGAAACAACTAGTCAGGGAGAATTGGTTTTTAATATTGGTAATATCTCAGAAGATATTTTAAAAGATGGAAAAAAACAATATGAAAACGGATTGCCAGGTGTTAGTAGTAATGACTTGGTATCTGAAACATCTTGGGGGAAAGTACCAGCAACACAATCTTTAGTGTATGCTTTTGATGCAGAAGAAAATAATAGAACATTACAAGATTTAGGGTATGATGGTTTAAGTGATGCAGATGAGTCATCTATATTTACAAACAACCCGGCTAATGACCCTGCTTTAGATAACTATGAATATTATTTAAATAAGGACGGTAGTATTTTAGAACGCTATATTAATTATAATAATCCACAAGGAAATTCTCCTATACAGGTTACAAATACTAACCGTGGGTCTACAACGTTACCAGATGTAGAAGATATAGATAGAGATTTAACAATGAATACTGTAAACAGTTATTATGAGTACAGAATTCCTATTAAGCCTAATACCTCTATAAATGACAAGTACGTTACAGATATAAAAGAAGGGCAAACACCAACGTTGCCAAATGGTAATGTTTTAAATAGAAGATGGATACAGTATAAAATTCCGTTAAGTGATTTTTCTGATGCTATTGGAGGTATTACAGATTTTAGATCTATTAGTTTTATGCGTATGTATTTAACTGGCTTTTCTGATAATGTAGTAATGCGTTTTGCAACATTAGATTTGGTACGAGGAGATTGGCGTACATATACAAAATCTTTAGAGCCAGACGTAGATAATAACCCTGATGATGATGGTACTTTTGTAGACGTTGCAACAGTAAATATAGAAGAAAACAACACACGTTCTCCAATTATTTATGACCTGCCTCCTGGTTTACGTAGAGAACAGTTAAATAATAACAATACAATTGTACAGCAAAACGAACAATCGCTTTCTTTTAAAATTGAAAATTTAGAGCCTCAAGATTCTAGGGGTGTATTTAAAAATGTAGATGTAGATATTAGACAGTATGAGCGTCTTAAAATGTTTATTCACGCAGAAGAAATTTTAGAAACAGATTTTCCTGATGGAGAAAGACCATTAGTAGGTTTTTTAAGAATAGGAACAGATTTTAGTCAGAATTTTTATCAAATAGAAGTTCCATTAGAATTTACTGCACACGGAGAGAGTGATAGAGAAAAGATTTGGCCAGATGATAATGAGATATTAATAGAGTTGGCTGACTTAAACAAAATAAAATCTTATGGTATAGCCGGACAAACACTAAATCAAATTAATTATTACGAAATTATAGATGGTGAAGTTGTTCCTGTAAATGAGTTTGATGCTCGCCAACCTGGTGTAATGCGTATTGGTTTAAGAGGAAACCCGTCATTAGGAAGTATACGTAGTATGATGGTGGGTGTTAAAAATACAGATGATGCCCCTGCACGTGGAGAAGTTTGGTTTAATGAGCTTCGTTTAGCAGGTTTAGATAGCAAAGGAGGATGGGCAGCAATTGGAGCTGTAGATTTAAATTTTGCAGATTTTGCAGATGTATCTGTAACAGGTAGTAAAAGTACTTCTGGTTTTGGAGGTATAGATCAAATGCCTAATGAGCGTGCAAGAGAAGATGCTATGTCTTACGATGCTGTTACTAATATTAATTTAGGTCAGTTATTGCCTAAAAAGTTAGGAATACAATTACCATTTAATTACGGAATTTCTGAGCAGTTAATTACACCAGAGTTTGATCCTGTTTATGACGATTTAAAATTAGAAGATAGAATTGCGGCTGCACAATCTAAAGAAGATGCAGATGCTATAGAGGAACAAGCACAAGATTACACAAAAAGAACAAGTATAAACTTTATTGGAGTTCGTAAAAATAGAAGTGAAGAAGCAGATGCTAATTTTTACGACGTAGAAAACTTTACGTTTAACTATTCTTATAACGAAACAAATCACAGAGATTTTGAAGTTGCTAAATTAAAAGATCAAAATGTGGTGGCAGGCTTAACATATGCACACAATTTTGAGCCAGTAGAAATTGCACCTTTTGCTAAAAAAGATTCTTTATTTACAGGTAAATATTTAAAGTGGTTAAAAGATATTAATTTAAACTTGTTGCCTACTAGTATTGCGGTAAATTCAAATATTAACCGTCAGTTTAATCAACAACGTTTTAGAGATGTTGTAGAGCCAGGTGTAGATGCATTGGCGTTGCCAGAATTGCAGCAGCGTAATTATATGTTTAACTGGCAATATAATATTAATTACAGTTTAACCAAGTCGTTGCGTTTTAATATATCAGCTTCTAATAATAATATTATTCGTAATTATTATAAAGATGAAAGTAGTGCAGACTTAGCAATTAACGATGAGCTAAATATTTGGGATGGTTTCTTTGATATTGGTGAGCCAAACAGGCACGCGCAACAATTTGAGTTAAACTATGATATTCCTTTTGATAAAATACCAGCATTAGATTTTATAAGTGCACAATACGTTTATACCAGTAATTTTGACTGGCAACGTGGAGGTGATGCATTAAAAGAAGTTGCGGGCGAGGATATTAATAGAATACAAAATGCAAGTACACATACAATTGCAACCAATTTAACAATGCAGAAATTGTATGATAAAATAGGTCTTAAAAAATCTAAAGGAAAAGCAAAACTTACAACCAACAGAGAAGATAAAGCGGGGAATACTCCAAAAGCTAAAAACGGAGGGTTTGGTAAAATTGCTACCGACCTAGTTACAATGGTTAAACGTGTAAATTTTAATTACACAGAAACAAGAGGTAAGCAACTTCCTGGTTATACAAACTCAATTGGTTTTGTAGGAACAACAAAGCCTAGTTTAGGATTTGTTTTTGGTAGTCAAGAAGACATACGTTATGATGCAGCTAAGAGAGGGTGGTTAACTACGTTTTCAGATTTTAATGAACAGTTTGTGCAAGAAACAAACAGACAGTTAGATATAACTGCCGTAGCAGAGCCAATTAGAGATTTAACCATAGATATTACTGCTAACCGAAATTTATCTGAACGCTACCAAGAAAATTTTTCAGTTGCATTTGAAAACGGAGAGTACGAGTACCAAAACCTTTTGGGTAACAACTACGGTAATTTTGGTATCTCTACAATGATGATAAAAACAGCATTTACTAAAAGTGATGAGTTTGAGTCTTCTACTTTTGATCAGTTTAAAGAGAATAGATTAATTATAGCAAACCGATTAGCAAACAATACCGGAGCAAGAGATGCAGAAGGGTATCCAGAGCGTTACGGAAAAACAAGTCAAAATGTTTTACTGCCAGCATTTATTGCAGCTTATACAGGGCAAGATGCATCAAAAGTAAAATTAGGTGCATTTAGAAACTTTCCTATTCCTAACTGGAGGTTAAAGTATACAGGTTTAATGCGTATTAATTGGTTTAAAGAAAAATTTAAGCGTTTTTCAATTAGTCACGGTTATAGAGCATCATACAATATCAACTCTTTTCAAACCAATTTAGAAAGAGAAAATACAACTATAGATCCTGAAACTCAAGATTTCTTACCAGAGAATATTATGGCAAATGTGGTGTTAACAGATCAATTTAATCCACTAGTACGTTTAGATTTTGAAATGAAAAACTCTATGAGTATTGTGGCAGAATTACAAACAATGAGGGCTTTAACAATGAGTTTTGATAATAACTTGTTAACCGAGTTAGATAGTAAGGATTATACAGTTGGTTTAGGATATAGATTTAAAGATGTAAATTTTGTTACTAATATAGGAGGAGATAAAATGCGTTTTAAAGGAGATTTAAATTTAAAATTAGATGCTACTTTAAAAGACAATATTACTATCATTAGAAACCTAGAGTTAAATAATAATCAAATAACATCTGGTCAAAATGTATTTTCATTAAAGTTTGGAGCAGATTATGCGTTAAGTAAATCTTTAGAGGTAGCTTTCTTTTATGATCATTCGTTCTCTAAATTTGCGGTTTCTACAGCTTTCCCGCAAACAACTATAAATACAGGTTTTACATTTAAGTACAACTTTGGAAACTAAATACAAGTCTTAATTTGTAAGTGTTTTATGTGTAATTGTTAAATCCTTATTTAAAAAGAAAATTTTCTTGTAATTTTTCAAATTAAATAATTTTCAAATCATTTTTTATCTGTTACATTTGCTGCATTAATTAAAATAATACTAAAATGAACATACCATCAGAATTAAAGTATACTAAGGATCACGAGTGGGTTAAAATAGATGGCGATGTAGCCACTGTTGGAATTACAGATTTTGCTCAAGGAGAGTTAGGAGACATAGTTTATGTTGAAGTTGAGACATTAGATGAGATCTTAGATAAGGATGAGGTTTTTGGTACTGTAGAGGCTGTAAAAACTGTTTCAGATTTATTTTTACCATTAACAGGTGAAATAATAGAATTTAATGAGTCTTTAGAAGATGAGCCTGAAAAGGTAAATACAGACCCTTATGGAGATGGTTGGATGATAAAAATTAAGATAAGTGATGCATCTCAGGCAGAAGAATTGATGAGTGATGCTGATTATAAAGACTTAATTGGTGGTTAAAAAGCCAATTTATACCATATTATTTGTAAGCTGGGTAGTGTTAATCACATTACTCAGCTTATTTTCTTTTAGTAATACAGATCTTCCTTCTGTAAAAATACCTAACATAGATAAGTTAGTTCATTTTACATTTTATAGTGTTGCAACTATTTTAGGGGTGCTCTCTTTAAAAGAGTTTTTTAAGGTGAAAAAAGTTAAAAGTCTAATTGTATGGTATTTAGTATTTTCTTTAATTGCTTATGGCATAATTATTGAAGTATTACAAAACACAGTTACCGTTACAAGAAGTGCAGAGTTTTTAGATTTTGTAGCAAACACAATAGGTGTTTTTATAGGCTTAATTGTTGCAAACCGACTTTTTTTACGGGAAAGAATATTAAAATGAAAAAATTAATTGTTTATTTAGATAATATTTATTTAAATTAGCGAACACTAAATTAAAACCTATGGAACCAAAGAAAAATCCACAAGCTGACTTAACAAAAAACAGCGGTCTTTATTTTGCAATAGGACTAGCTCTTGTTATGTTTCTTGTATGGCAAGCATTAGAGTACAAAAAATACGATGAAGATAACTCATATGACATTACACAGAATGTGGATGATATGTTAGATGAAGAAGTTCCAATGACAGAACAAATTAAAACTCCACCACCTCCACCGCCACCACCAGCAGCACCAGAAGAGATTGCCGTTGTTGAAGATGACGTAGAGATAGAGGAATCTGTTATACAAGATACTGAGTCTGATGAGGAAGAAGAGGTAATGGATGTTGAAGATGTTGTAGAAGAAGAAGTAGAAGTAGATGTAGATGTACCTTTTTCTGTAATTGAAGATGTGCCAATTTTCCCAGGATGTGAAAAAGTAAAGAAAAAAGGAGCAAAAGCTTTAAGAGATTGTTTTAATGAAAAAATGAACAAGCACATTAGAAAGCACTTCCAGTATCCAGAAATTGCTCAAGAAATGGGTATTCAAGGTAGAGTAAGTGTACGTTTTGTTATTCAAAAAGACGGTTCTATTGGTCAAGTTCAAATGCGTGGTCCAGACAAAAACTTAGAAAAAGAAGCAGCCAGAATTATTGGTAAACTTCCTAAGATGACACCTGGTAAACAAAGAGGTAGAGCTGTACGTGTTCCATTTAGCTTACCTATTACATTTAGATTACAATAAGCAGTAATTACTTTTAAGTTATATAAGAATCCGGACCAATTTGGTTCGGATTTTTTTTATGTCAATTTTTTTATAAAAAATTAAACCCCAAGCAGTTGCTTGGGGTTTTTTGGTATACTATTTGTGTTTTAACATAATTGTAACAAATAAAAAATAGTATTATGAAAACAAACACAGAAAATTCTGTTGATTTCCACGGCAATGGAAGTCACAGAGCGTCTACCAATGCAACTCCAAAAAAGAGTAAGCACGATGCAAATCTACGAAAAAACAGTTTCTTAAACTTTCAAATTGGTCTTGTTGTGGCAATGGGTCTGGTTTATTTAGCTTTAGAGTCTTCTTATGCTTTTGTTGAAAATAAAGAGGTAAGACCAACAGAGCTAGAGGCAGAGATGGTAGAATATCATCCAGATTTAGATAACTTTAAAGTTGAAGAAGATAAGCCAAAAGAAAAGGTGTTAGCAAAAGCTGTTACAAACCCAGATAAAATTAAAATAGCAGATGACGATACAGTTGAAGATGTTACAGATTTTATTGATGATACGGAAGCTGATCCAGAAGAACCTGTGGCTGTAAGTAGTATTATAGAAAGCAAAATTATTGAAGAACCAATAATACCATTAGATGTAGTAGAAGAGGTTCCAATTTTTCCAGGTTGTGAAAAAGTTGCAAAAAATAAACGAAAAGACTGTTTTAATAAAAAAATGCAAAAACACGTAAAACGTTATTTTAGGTACCCTGATGCAGCTATAGAAATGAGAGAGCAGGGCAAAGTTAGTGTAATGTTTAAAATTGGTACAGATGGTGTTGTAAAGGACTTGCAAATGAGAGGTCCTTCTAAAATTTTAGAAAAAGAGGCGCAACGCATTATTGCTAAGTTGCCAAAGATGACTCCGGGTAGGCAAGGTAAAAGCAATGTTGTTGTTCCTTACTCAATACCAATTAATTTTAAATTGCAATAAGTTTGTATAATAACTATAGAAACCGCTTGTTTTAACAAGCGGTTTTTTTGTGTAGTTTGTTTAATTATCAACCAAAATATAAACCTTCATAATTGGTTGTAAAGAAATCAATTAGGTTATATCTTTGCAATCCATAAAAATTAAGGATGAAAACTGCGGTTGGTACAGCAAATGAAGCTACAGATGTTTCGGCATTTGCAGATTTTAAAGAAATAACAAAGGCAAGGCTAGCTGTAAGTGTAGTTTTTTCTTCAATAGCTGGTTATTTCTTAGGCGCAGATAAAATAGACTTTACTGTTTTACTATTATTGGCTTTTGGCGGATACTGTATGGTAGGTGCATCAAATGCATTTAATCAAATTATTGAAAAAGATTTAGATGCGTTAATGAATAGGACTAGAAACAGACCTATTCCTGCCGGTAGAATGACGGTTACTACTGCATCTATTGTAGCTGTAGCAATGACAATTGCAGGTATTGTTGCTTTGTATTTAGTAAATCCAAAGACAGCAATGTTTGGAGCAATATCTATATTCTTATACACCTGTGTTTACACACCTTTAAAGACTAAAACACCTTTAGCTGTTTTTGTTGGTGCTTTCCCAGGTGCAATACCATTTATGTTAGGTTGGGTTGCAGCAACAAATGAGTTTGGCATAGAGCCAGGAACATTGTTTATGATTCAGTTTTTTTGGCAGTTTCCTCACTTTTGGGCTCTTGGTTGGATGCTAGATGAAGATTATAAGAAAGGCGGATTTAAAATGTTGCCAACAGGTAAAAAAGATAAAGGAACAATTATTCAGATAATTATGTATACTATTTGGATGATGATAATATCTGTAGTGCCTGCTTTTGGTTTTACAGGAGCATTGCAGTTGTCTGTAGTGGCTGCTGTAATTGTGTTTATTATGGGCGGAGTAATGTTGTTTTTTGCTTTTCGCTTGTTTGATAATAGAGATAATGCTTCTGCCAGAAAATTAATGTTAGCAAGCGTTACTTACATTACGCTTATGCAAGTGGTATATGTTGTAGATAAGTTTGTGTAATAAAATATAGATAGGTAATTAATTTTACTTTTAAATTAATAAGTGTTTACTAAATGGATTTAACTCAAAAATCAGAAAAAGAGAAGTCAGACAATGCTAAAAAAATGATGCTTTGGTTTGGTATTGTTAGTTTAATTATGGCATTTGCAGGTTGGACTAGTGCATATATAGTTAGTAGCTCTAGAGAAGATTGGTTAAAAGATTTTGATTTGCCATCTGCTTTCTTCTGGAGTACTTTAATTATAGTGGTAAGTAGTATTACTTACTTTTTAGCGGTACAAGCAACCAAAAAGGATAAAAAATCACAAGCAACCACATATTTGTTGGTTACGCTGGCTTTGGGTATAATTTTTATAGTATTACAATTTGTTGGTTTTTCTCAGTTAATAGGTAATGGGTTTTATTTTACTGGACCAACAAGTAGTATTACAATGTCTTATATCTTTTTAATTGCTGTTGTGCACGTGGCGCACGTTGTAGCGGGGCTTGTTTCTTTAATAGTTATTATTGTAAATCAACTAAAAAATAAGTACTCATCAACAGAGGTTAATGGTTTAGAAATAGGAGCAACCTTTTGGCATTTCTTAGATTTGTTATGGGTTTATTTGATCTTATTCTTTTATTTATATCGATAATAAATAGAAATAAAGTTAATTTCAGTTAAATTTTGGTTTTTGTATAGCCGAAAAAAACGTAAATTTGCGGAACTTAACTAGACTTTGGGTTTATTTAAGTGTTTTTTAAAAATAATAGAGCGTAGTTAAACGTTCTTAGTTTATAAATTTTAAATTGTATATGGATACTACGGTAACAACAGGTACAGCGGAAAGTGTTTGGAGCGGAGGAAGTAAAAACAAACCTTTAGGCGCTAGCTATGGTAAAATGATGATGTGGTTTTTCATCGTTTCTGATGCATTAACTTTTTCTGGCTTTATAGCAGCTTACGGATTTTCTAGATTTAAATTTGCAGATAGCTGGCCTATTGCAGATGAAGTATTTACCCATGTTCCTTTGGTACACGGTAATTTTCCTATGATATATGTTGCTATAATGACATTTATCTTAATTATGTCTTCTGTAACTATGGTATTGGCTGTAGACGCAGGTCATAAACTACAGAAAACAAGAGTTACTTGGTATATGTTTTTTACTGTTATTGGTGGTATTATCTTCTTAAGTTCACAGGCTTGGGAATGGGCTACTTTTATTAAAGGTGATTTTGGAGCTATTGAGACAAAAGGTGGTAGAATATTACAATTTGTTAATGCAGATACAGGTAAGAGAGCAGCAATTAGAGATTTTGCAACTCCTTTACACGAGGATAGAGTAGACCATACAAACAACAAGGGTGTTTGGTTTTTTGGAGAAAGTGCTTTGCCAACATATTCTGTTAATGAAGTGGTAACAGGTTTTAAAGCAGATCCTAATATTTTAGTTAGAGTTGAAAACATTGATGAAAACGGACACAAAATTCTTTTATCAAGAGAAGAGTCTTTAAAAAGGCTAGCAGGTTCTAAATATGTTGTAGAAGGTGCAAACCTTATTCATAATGAATACGGGAGCAGATTGTTTGCAGATTTCTTCTTCTTTATTACAGGTTTTCACGGTTTTCACGTATTCTCAGGAGTATTAATTAATATCATTATATTCTTTAACGTAATCATAGGTACTTATGAGCGTAGAGGACATTATGAAATGGTAGAAAAAGTTGGTCTTTATTGGCACTTTGTAGATTTAGTTTGGGTATTTGTATTTACCTTCTTCTACCTAGTATAATAGCAGATTAAAAAAGAATTACATTACGTATAATAATATAGCATAAAATGGCACACGAACATAAATTAGCGATTTTTAGAGGAAAATTAAAGTTTAAAGATAATATCCAGAAGATTTGGGGTGTTTTAATATTTTTATCTATTGTAACTTTAGTAGAAGTTATTTTAGGTATTTATAAGCCAGCAATTTTAATGAAACCATTAATTTCTGCCTTTGAGCCTGGTTTTTTTGGTTCTACATTAAACTTTTTATTGTCTCCATTTATTTACTTAAAGCCTCTAAACTTAATATTTATAGTATTAACAATAGTAAAAGCATATTACATTGCTTGGGACTTTATGCACTTGCGTGACGAGAAAAAAGGGTTTAGAAGATCTATAGTA
This sequence comes from Cellulophaga sp., assembly GCF_039943695.1. Taxonomy (NCBI): domain Bacteria; kingdom Pseudomonadati; phylum Bacteroidota; class Flavobacteriia; order Flavobacteriales; family Flavobacteriaceae; genus Cellulophaga; species Cellulophaga sp. The sequence continues at coordinate 72,678 of NZ_JBDVAA010000217.1, forward strand.
TGGACACCAGTATTTTTAATAAGTTACTTAGTATTTATACTATTAACAGAGGGTAGTTATATCTATGATGTTTACCATAGTGGTTTTATAAAGTGGAACTTCTAACATTTAGCATCATTTAACAATATATAAAGGCGGTTTTTAAACCGTCTTTTTTTATTTTTGTACCATTATGAAAAAAACCTTTGTAATGGTAGTTTTATTTATCCTACCAATTGTAGCTTACCTTTTTTTTGCCAGTGGCATACACAATTTTGGTAGACTACCAATACTAACTAATAATGTTGGTGAGTTATCTAGTTTTTCTACAGATACACAATTAAAAAATAAAATTTCTATAGTAGGCTTTCTAGGTGATAATGTAGAGCAGAAAAAGGGAACTGCATTTAACTTAAATCAAAAAATATACAAACACTTTTTTGAGTTTAAAGATTTTCAGTTTGTTATGCTTGTAGCAAACGGGCAAGAAAAAGAAGTAGAAAAACTTAAAAAGGAACTTTCTGTTTTGGCTGATATCAAAAATTGGAAATTTGTATATGGTAATGCAGATCAAATTAAATCTTTTCATAAAGAATTAAGAACAGACATAACTTTAGAGGACGATTTAAGCTCTCCTTATGTTTTTATAGTAGACAAAGATTTAAATCTACGTGGTAGAACAGATGATGAAGATGAGGGTACTAAATACGGTTTTAACACCATTTCTGTGGCTGAGTTAAATAATAAGATGGAGGATGATGTTAAGATTATCTTAGCTGAATACCGTATGGCCTTAAAAAAGAACAACGCAGAACGTAAGTAACGTAAAGTAGCTTTTTATGAAAAAAAATAATTACAACTATATTTGGATTTCTTTTATAATCTTGGTTTTTGGAATAATTTTTATACCAAAAATTATAAGTAGAATTAGTGATGATACTATTGTAGAAAACGATCGTATGAACAAGAAAGATAATAAAGGTAATCTTGCATATATAGAAATTAACGGTAATAAAAAAAGAGTTCCAGATTTTACCTTTATTAATCAAGATAGCTTAGTGGTTTCTAATAGAGATTATTTAGGTAAAGTTTATATAGTAGAATTCTTTTTTACTTCCTGTCCTACAATTTGTCCTATAATGACAAAGAACTTGGTTAAAATTCAGAATGACTTTAAAGATGTAGAAAACTTTGGTATTGCTTCTTTTACCATAGATCCTAAGAATGATACTCCTACTACTTTAAAGACATACACAGAAAAGTACGGAATTACCAATTTAGACTGGCATTTAATGACGGGAGATAGGGATCTTATTTATGAGCTTGCAAACAAAGGATTTAATATCTTTGCACAACAAAACCCTAGCGTACCAGGTGGTTTTGAGCATTCTGGTATGTTTGCCTTAGTGGATAAGAGGGGTTTTATTCGTTCTAGAGTAGATGAGTTTGGAAATCCACTTATTTATTACAGAGGAACAATATCTGAAGCAGAAGGTGTTAATGATGAAGGAGAAAAAGAGCAGATAAGTATTTTAAAAGAAGATATAAAAAAGTTGTTAGATGAGTAAGGTTGAAGACGCTAGTGTAAAAGAGAAAAGGTTTAATAAAATAATTACAGTTGTATCTATTATAGTGCCTGTGGTTGTAGCTCTTTTATTTAAAGTTAAAATACCAGATGTAGAACCTTTATCTTTTTTACCTCCTATTTATGCGTCAATAAACGGACTTACTGCTGTGTTTTTAATTGCAGCCGTAATTGCTATTAAAAATGGTAAGCAAAAGCTGCATCAAAATTTAATGACCACTTGTATAGTGTTCTCTCTTGCTTTTTTGGTAATGTATATTGCGTATCATATGACTTCAGAATCTACGCCTTTTGGAGGTGAAGGTGTTGTAAAATATATTTACTTGTTCATTTTAATTACGCATATTATATTATCTATTATAATAATACCTTTGGTAATGAGAACTTATGCTAAAGCTTACTTAAAGCAATATGACGCACATAGAAAATTAGCAAAAATTACTTTTCCTATTTGGTTGTATGTTGCGGTTACTGGTGTTGTAGTTTATGTTATGATATCTCCTTACTATGTTTAAGAATACAGCTATGAAAAAAATATTATTCTTTGTTTTTGTTTTGTTTTTTTTGCTACCTCAAGCAACAGAAGCACAATGTGCAATGTGTAGAGCAGTTTTAGAAAGTGAGGGTAATGTTACAGTTGCAAAGGGTATAAATAATGGTATTAAGTATCTAATGGCAGTGCCATATGTACTGGTTGGTGTGTTATTTTACTTCGTTTATAAAAAAATGAAAGCTTAGTTTTAACATTCTATTAGTAGTAATGCACTACAATTTTAGTTTTCTTAGCATCCTTATACACAGTAAATTACTATAATTGCTTGTTGTTTGTTTACTTTTAAAAAATATTAAGATTAATAAAATCCCTGTTTTTATGGGATAGTGGTTTTTTTAAAACTGCTAATTTTAATTTTAACATTTTTTTCACATTTTAATTGTAACTAAACATAAGTTGGGTAGTCTTACAGGTGTACTAAGTACAAAGCCAAAAAAAACTAACACCAATGATAGAAATTAAAGACCTTCATAAGTCTTATAAAATGGGTAGCAATTCGTTGCACGTTTTAAAAGGTATCAATTTTAATGTAGAAGAAGGAGAACTTGTTGCAATTATGGGTTCTTCAGGATCTGGAAAATCTACACTCCTTAATATTTTAGGAATGCTAGATGTTTTAGATGAGGGTACTTACACTTTAGATGGTGTGCCAATTGTTAATCTTAATGAAACAAAGGCGGCTAAGTACAGAAATAAATTCTTAGGGTTTATATTTCAATCTTTTAATCTTATCAATTATAAAAGTGCAGCAGAGAATGTAGCACTTCCTCTTTATTACCAAGGTGTTGGTAGAAAGGAGCGTCAAGAAAAGGCACTTAAATATTTAGAGCAAGTTGGACTAAAACAATGGTCTGGTCACTTACCTAGTGAGCTTTCTGGAGGTCAAAAGCAGCGTGTGGCTATTGCTAGGGCTTTGGCAGCAGAACCTAAAGTATTAATGGCAGATGAGCCAACAGGAGCCTTGGATAGTAAAACATCTTATGAGGTTATGGATCTTTTGCAAAAGATTAATGACGCAGGTAATACTATTTTAATTGTAACTCACGAGCCAGATATTGCAGATATGTGTAAGCGTATTGTGCATTTAAAAGATGGTGTAATAGTAGAAGATAAAAAGGTAGACCAAGTAAGAGCTTCACAATATGTTTAGTAGAGACGCTTGGAAAGAAATTTTTGAAACCATTCAAAAAAATAAGCTAAGAACATTTTTGTCGGGTTTTACGGTAGCTATTGGTATCTTTATTTTTGTTGTGCTTTTTGGCTTTGGTAACGGACTTACAAATACGTTTGCTAAATTTTTTGGTGATGACGCAACCAATGTATTCTTTATTTTTCCTGGTAGAACATCTGTACCATATTCTGGTTACAAAGCAGATAGGCAAATAGAGTTTGATAATAGTGACCTTGAAGACATTGAAAAAAACTTTGCAATGTTTGTAGACTATGTTACTCCTAGAATTACAAGGAGCGGTTTGGTTAAATACAAAAACGAGTCTAATAACTATCCCAATATGGGTGTAGCTCCTTCTCATCAATTTAACGAGAAGACAATAATGATGAAGGGGCGTTATATCAATAATCAAGATATAAAAGACAAAACCAAGTATGCAGTTATTGGTAGGTTGGTAGAAAAGGATTTGTTTAAAGGAGAAGAATCTCTTGGTGAATATATTGATATTGCAGGTAGTTCTTTTAAAGTTATAGGAGTTTTTCAAGATGATGGTGGAGATAATGAAGAACGAAAAATTTACATACCGTATACTACAAGACAACTTATAGAAAAGAATACAGATAAAATAGGGCAAATAGTATTGGGCTTTAAACCTCAAATAGGTTATTCTGGAGCTATGTCTTTAGAAAATAGTTTAGAAAAATATCTTAAAAGCAAAAAGTTTATCAATCCTAATGATGAAAACGGACTATTTATTAGAAACATTGCGGACCAATTAAAACAAAATCAGCAACTAGCAAGTGTGTTGCAAATTATAGTTTCTTTTGTAGCATTTGGTACCATTATAGCTGGTATTATAGGTATTAGTAATATTATGGTTTTTGTAGTTAAAGAGCGTACCAAAGAATTGGGTATACGTAAAGCACTAGGGGCTACACCTAAATCTGTAATTAGCACAATTTTGCTAGAGTCTATTTTTATTACCACAATATCTGGTTTTATAGGGATGATTTTAGGTACTGTTCTCCTCAATGCAATGGGAGATACTTTAGAAGATTATTTTATTACCGACCCATATATAGACACCGGAATTGCAATTTTTGCAACCATTCTATTAATAATATGTGGTGCACTTGCAGGATATGTGCCAGCTAGAAAAGCGGCCAAGATTAAACCAATTGTAGCATTAAGAGACGAATAGTATGAAGTTTATATTTGATAGTAATACTTGGCAAGAGATTTTTGGTTCTATTGGAAAAAATAAAACCAGAACAGCAATTACCGTAGTTGGTGTGCTTTGGGGAATTTTTATATACATAGCCTTAGCTGGTGCAGCAAAAGGTTTAGATAATGGTTTTGAACGTGCTTTTGAGAGTACAGCAATGAACAGTATGTTTGTTTGGGCACAAAGTACAAGTATGCCTTATGAAGGTTTTAAAACCGGACGTTCTTTGCAATTAAAATTAGAGGATGTAAATACATTAAAAAACAGAATTCCAGAAATACAATACATAGCACCAAGAAATGCAAAAGGAGTTTTTGGAGGAAGCCAAGCCGCTGTAGTTAGAGGTCAAAAATCTGGTACAGCACCTGTTTATGGGGATTTTCCTATTTATACTAAAATAGCAACTAAAAAAATATATGATGGTGGTCGTTTTATAAACGATGAAGATATAGAGCAAGCTCGTAAAGTTGTTGTTATTGGAGAGCGTACAGAAAAAGAACTTTTTGAAGAAGGAGAAAACCCAATTGGTGAATTTGTTAGGGTAGATAATATTTACTTTCAAATTGTAGGTGTACATAAATATGTTCCTGGAGGTGGTTTTGAGGGAGATACAGATATGTATATACCTTATTCTACCTATAAAAAATTATACAATACAGGAGAAAATGTAGATTGGCTAACCATTGCAGCTTATGATGATGCAGATGTTATACAAGCTGAAAAAGATGTAAAAGCGGTATTAAAAAGTATACACAGAGTTAATCCTGATGATGAAAGAGCTATTGGTGCTTTTAATTTAGGAGAAATTTTTAATAGAATTACAGGCTTTGCAAAAGGACTTACATTTTTGTCTTTAATAGTAGGTATAGCAACCATATTAGCTGGTGTAATAAGTATTGGTAATATATTACTAATATCTGTAAAAGAACGTACAAAAGAGTTAGGTGTTAGGCGTGCTTTAGGAGCAACACCTAGAGAGGTACGTAACCTAATTTTACTAGAGTCTGTTTTTTTAACAGTTGTTTCTGGTATTATGGGTATTGTCTTAGGAGCATTTGTATTGTTTTGTATAGATGCGGCTACGCAAGGAACAGATTTTCCATATACAAACCCTACTTTGCCAATTTCCTATGTGTTAGGAGCATTAGGTATTATGGTGGTTTTAGGAACGCTAATAGGACTAATACCTGCGCAAAGAGCAGTAAGCATTAAACCAATTGATGCATTAAGAGAAGAATAAAAATTAAAACTAAATATAACTAAATCAATCAAAATGAATAAAGTGCTAAAATATACACTAATAGTGGTAGCTGTATTGGCTGTATTGTGGGCAGCAGCCTTCTTTATTAAGACAAATAGTAAGTCTTCAATTTCTTATGAAACTAAAAAACCATTTATCTCTAGTATAGAGAAAAAATCTGTTGCTACTGGTAAATTAGTACCAGAGGAAGAAGTAGAAATAAAGCCTCAAATTTCTGGAATTATTGAAAAAATATATTTAGAAGAAGGCGTAGAGGTTAAGTCTGGAGATTTAATTGCAGTTATTAAGGTTGTACCTAATGAGCAGTCTTTAAACCAAGCTAGTGGTAGAGTTAAAACTGCACAGTTGGCATTAAATAATGTAAAATTAGAGTATGACAGAAATAAGGCTTTGTTTAAAAAAGACGTTATTTCTAAGCAAGATTTTGATAATATTAAGCTAAGGTATGACCAAGCTCAGCAAGATGTATCTAACGCACAAGCAGATTATCAAATTATTAGAAAAGGTTCTGCTGGTGGTTCTTCTAGTGCAAATACAAACATTAGAGCAACTGTAAGTGGTACAATTTTAGAAATTCCTGTAGAGGAAGGAGACCAAGTAATTGAAAGTAATAACTTTAATGATGGTACAACTATAGCATCTATTGCAGACCTTAAAAAAATGATTTTTGAGGGTAAAGTAGATGAAGGTGAAGTAGGAAAACTTAAAGTTGGTATGCCTTTAAAAGTTAGTTTAGGAGCTGTAGATGATAAAGAATTTGATGCTAAATTAAGGTTTATTGCACCAAAGGGAGTTGAAGAAACAGGTGCTGTACAATTTAAAATTGAAGGTGATGTTGTGGTTGATGAAGGAGTAATGATACGTGCTGGTTATAGTGCAAATGCATCTTTTATATTAGAAAAGAAAAGTGATGTTATGGTATTACCAGAAGCATTGTTGCAATTTGATAAAAACACGGATAAGCCTTATGTAGAAGTTGCAAAAGGAGATCAGCAGTTTGAGCGTAAAGACGTTGAAATTGGTATTTCTGATGGTGTAAACGTAGAAATACTATCTGGACTTACAGAAAACGATGCTGTTAAAATTTGGAACAAAACTGAGCCTATTAAAAAAGGCGATGATGAAGAAAAAACTACTGAAGATAAAGAGTAGGTAAAACACTAATATCATCAAACAAAAAAATATGAAACT